>DATEQE010000152.1:0-14225 GCA_035272825.1 Actinomycetota bacterium | reverse complement strand
GCGCGTCCGCATGCACGACCTCGCCCGCACGCACCGCTACCCGGACCGGCTTCACAGACCGCGCGGGATCCTCCTCGATCGACGCGGTCAACAGGTAGCTCCCGGGTGCGACGTCGATCGTGAACGCACCGTCGTCGCCGCTCACCACGCTCGCCCGCACGTTGCCGTCTGCGTCCACGACGTGCACCGGCACCCCGGCAAGTGGACGTCCCGGACACGGGCTGTCGCTGCTCTCCACGGGACACATCGGCGCGAGCAGGACCGAACCGCGGATCGTGCCGAGCCGCTCGTCCGAACCCTCGCTCGATCCCCGAGCACAGCCTGCGAGGAGCGTGAGCGACAGGAGCACGGTGACGACGAGGGCGCGCTTCACGACGCTTGGACGCGCCCGGCGCGGCCCGCGTTCCCGCTCAGACGTCGGTGTACGACTCGGGCTTGAGGAGCCCGACGTACGGGAGGTTGCGGAAGTGTTCGGCGAAGTCGAGACCGTATCCGACGACGAAGTCCGGCGGGATCTCGAAGCCCACGTACTTCACGTCCAGGTGGACCCGCTGGATCCCGGTCTTCTTCAACAGCGCGCACACCTCGAGGCTTGCGGGGCGACGCCCTCGCAGGTTCTTCAGCAGGTAGTTGAGCGTGAGCCCCGAGTCCACGATGTCCTCGATCAGCAGGACGTGACGCCCCTCGAGATCGTGGTCCAGGTCCTTGAGGATCCGCACGACACCCGAGGTCTTGGTGGCGGCCCCGTACGACGCGACCGCCATGAAGTCGACCTCGAGCGGGATCCGGATGTGGCGCGACAGGTCGGCCATCATCACGAAGGCGCCCTTGAGAACCCCGAGCAGCAGGAGCTCGCGTCCCTCGTAGTCGCGCGTGATCTGCTCGCCGAGTTCGCGGAGCTTGTCCTGGATCTGTTGCTCGGTGATCAGGATGCGCTCGATGTCCCGCTCCCGCGCATCGGCCGCCGCATCCACTGACGGAACGTGGACGGCGTTGTCGAGCTCGGACAGTACGACCCGGCCTTCCATCTCGCCCCCTTCACTCCCGGCTCTCGGGGGAAGTGCGAGAGAGGGAAACATACTCCCGCTCGCGTCTCGCCGTCGATCCGTTCGGGAGGTCCCGACGCCGGCCGGGACGGCCCCGGGCGAGATCCAGGATCGATCCCACCGCCTCCCGTGTCCAGGGCGCGGCGTCCTCGGACCCCATGATCCGGTAGAGGCCCAGGCGGACGACCCGGGTGGCGATCGGTTCGGGCAGCGCCAGGAGGCCGGCGACGTCGAACCGCAGCTCCTCCGGTGGGCCGCTCACAACCTGCTCGAACGCGTGGACGGCGGATGCGTCAAGCTCCCACCGATCCTCGCGCAGCAGGTCGGCGGACCGCGCGATCGGCCGTTTGACCTCTCGCCCGGTGGCGCGCTCGATCGCCGGGATGACGCGCAGGCGGACCGCGTTGCGCAGCTGCCTCGTGTCCCGGTTCGTCGGGTCGACCCGAGGGCGGAGGTGGAGCGCCCGGCAGAACGCCTCGACCTCGGCCCGCTCCACGCCGAGCAGCGGCTGCGCGAGCACCGACCTGCCGTGCCTCGTTCCCCCCGGCCAAATGCCGCCGACCGCCTCGAGCCCGCCGCCGCGGATCAGGTTCATCAGGACGGTCTCGGCCTGGTCGTCGAGCGTGTGACCCTCGGCGATCGTTCGAGCCCCGATCGCGCGGCAGACGTCGTTCGCGGCGTTCGTGCGCGCGACGGTCGCCCACGCCTCGACGGAGATCCCCTTGGCCGGAGCATCGTCGGCCGACCGGAGGTGGAACGGCACGCGCAACCGCTCAGCGAGCCGTGCGACGTACGCGCCGTCCATCGCCGAGTCTGGCCGGAGCCGATGATCGAAGTGGAAGACCTCGAGCCGGATCCGGAACAACCTGCGGAGGTACCACAGGGCATAGAGCAGACACACCGAATCCGGGCCACCGGAGACGCAGACCAACACCACATCCCCCGGCCGGAACATCTCGTGCTCGCGGGCCGTCCTCGTCACCCGTTCGAGCACGCGGGCGACGGCCGGCGGGCGGCGCATCAGCCTTTCGCGACCCTCCCCACCCACCGGGCCGGATCCGCGATCTCCTCGGGGCTCGGCAGGTTGGCCTCGTCCTGCCAGACGCGGTTGAAGCCGTCCATCCCCGCCCCGGTGACGACGTCGCGGACGAAGCGCTCACCCGAGGCGTACTGCTTCACCTTGGTCTCGAAGCCGATCGCCTGCTGGAACACCTTCTCCACCCCCCCGCGCGAGCGTCGGCGTTCGCGCAGGGCGTTCCGCATCCGGTCGAGATCGTCCACACGGCCCTCGGCCACCTCGTTCATCACGAAGGTGGCGTGACCTTCGAGCAGGGTCATCAGGGCCTGCATGCGGGCGAACAGCACCCGCTGCTCGTCGTTCATGAGCAGCAGGATCCCGTTCACGCCGCGCCAGTCCGCGCCGGAACGGACCGCGTCGACGGCGCGCCGGAGCTGGGCGACCACCTCGCGCGAATCGACCTGCACCGTCTGCACGTAGCGACCGATCAGCCCTTCCAGGTGGGGGCGTAGCCAGGGGGTCGCGCCGAACTGCACCCGGTGGGTCACCTCGTGGATCGAGACCCACAACCGGAAGTCGCGGCGCGGTAGCTCGAACCGACGCTCGACTTCGACCAGGTTCGGGCCGACGAAGTAGAGCAGCCCGTCGTCGTCGGGCGGCAGGAACGCGTCGTACTGCCCGAGCACCTTGCGTGAGACATAGCCGAGGAGCGCGCCGATCTGCGCGCCCAGGGCCTTGCGGCGCAGATCGGATCGGGGCGCCCCTTCGGGGAGGACGCGCTCGGCCAGCGGTTCGAGGAGGCGTTGGATCCCCTTGGCGTTCGCGTTCACCCACTCCCCCCGGGACATGAGCCACGCTCGGGCCCGGGAGCCGCCGGCGCTCGAGAGTCCCGTGAACTCCTCGATCAGCGTCTCGGCGTAGGGCACGACCTCCGCGAGGTCCTCCCGCATCCGAGCGCGTTCGACCGAGGGGGTGGGCGGACCGCTCCCCCCGACCCGTCGCCCGGTCTGGCTGACCGTTCCCCAGTCGATAAGCGCGGCGGCGCGAGAACCCATGGACCAGTCGATGGTGGCCTCCATGGCCGGAGAGGGCCTAGCCCTCGGCCTTCTTGCGGGCTGCGATCATCGCCGCGCGCCGAGCTTGGCCCTCGGCGACGCGTCGGTCGGTCCCCTTCTCGAGCAGCTCGGCCAGGACGCGATCGAACGTCTCCTGGTCCAGGCTCACGTCCGCGTGGGCGGCGGCCGGCGCGGCCGCGGGTGCGACCGCCTCGGCGGCTGGGGCGGCTTCCGCGGCCGGGGCGGTGGGCGCAGCGGCTGCAGCGGCCGGAGCCGCGGCGGCGGGGGCTGGAGCGGCGACCGGGGCGGGTGGCGCCACGGGCGGAGCGGGAGCGGCGACGGCGGGTGCCGCGACGGCCGCAGCTCCTGCGGCGACGGCCGGCGCGACCACGGGCGGTTGCACGAGGATCGGCGTGCCGATCACCTTGACAGGCCGGCGCACCTCTTGCCCGGGCTGCATCCTCGGCACCCGGACGGACCGCCGCGCCTGCTCGTCCGTCTGGAACCTGGGGGCGAGCCGCATGTACCCGAAGACGATCGCGACCGTGAGCACGATCCCGAGAAGCGCGAGCAGCTCGGCCGCGTTGAACACCCAACCGCCGTTGTTCAGGACGGGGGTGACGGTGGGGTCGACGCTGACCTGGCCGAGCACGGCGGCGATTCTAGCAAGAGGGGCTCGTCATCCCGCCAACGTTGCCGGACGCGACTGGAGCCGGAGAGGGGATTCGAACCCCTGACCTACCACTTACGAGGCGGTTGCTCTGCCTGACTGAGCTACTCCGGCGAACGGCAGGGAGTCTACGAAGCACCTACGGGTGCTGGCACCCAAACGGCGTGGCGGCGGCCACGGTTCCGCGCTCCGAGCCTCGTCTGGGATGATGCGGCGTCATGACAGGAGGGAACGGGAACAGTGGAGCACCGGGCGTCGCTCGCGTGATGGTCGGCACGGACCGCTCCGAGACCGCCGAACGCGCGGTGAGGTGGGCGGCCGCGTTCGCGGACGCCTACTCGGCGGAACTCCACGTCGTGCAGGTGGTGATCCCGCTGCATCCCGCGGACACCGAGCACGGGACGGCCGAGGTCACGCGCGCCCGCGCCGCGGCCGAGGAGCTGCAGTCCTACGCGACGCATATCGCGGGCGACCGCGGCCACGCGCACGTGGTGATCGACGACGATCCCGCCCTGGCGATCGTGCACGCAACCGAGGAGCACGACATCGACGTGCTGGTCGTCGGCAACGCCGGGATGGCGGGCCGCAAGGAGTTCCTGCTCGGCAACGTCCCGAACCGGATCAGCCACAACGCGCGCTGCACGGTGATCATCGTGAACACGACGCGCGACGGCGAGGTCACGACGGTGACGCGGCCGTCCACGACGATCCGATCGAGCGCGGTCGAGACCTCGACCGAGCCCCACCTGATGTCGCGCGGGACGAAGATCGCCACGGTCTTCGCCAAGCACGGGCTGAAGGAGCTGTTCGGCCGGCAGGACGCGGACGGCGCCGTCGGTCGCCGCCGTCAGGCCAAGCGGTTGCGGAGCTCGCTCGAGGAGCTCGGGCCCACGTTCGCCAAGCTCGGCCAGATCCTGTCGACGCGACCGGACCTGATGCCGCCCGAGTTCATCGAGGAGCTCGCGACCCTGCAGGACAACGTCCCGCCCCTGACCGAGGAGCAGGTCGTCCGCGTGATGGAGCAGGAGCTCGGCGTCCCCTGGGAGGACGTGTTCGAGACGATCGACCCGCAACCCCTGGCGGCCGGCACGATCGCGCAGGTGCATCGTGCGACGCTCGCCGACCACACGAGGGCCGTCGTCAAGGTGCAGCGCCCCGACGCGAAGGAGCAGATCGAACAGGACCTCGCGCTGCTCGAGGTCTTTGCCGAGAAGGTGGCCGATCGTCCCGGCCTCAAGCAGGTCGTGGACATGCAGGCCGTATTCGAGCACCTGTCCGAGTCGCTGCACCGGGAGCTCGACTTCCGGCGCGAGGCCGAGAACATCGACCGGATGGGCTCGGTGATCGCGGACTTCACGCGGCTCCGGGTGCCGGTGGTGCACGCGGATTACTCGACCTCCCGGCTCCTGGTGATGCAGGACATCGGCGGCGGGCCAGCCGCCTCCGCGCCCGAGGGGCCGGCGCGCAGGGAGGCCGCTCGGCAGCTGCTCGAGTCCTTCTATAAGCAGATCCTCGTCGACGGCTTCTTCCACGCCGACCCGCACCCCGGGAACCTGATGTGGCAGCCCGAGGAGGAGACGCTGTACTTCCTCGACCTCGGCATGATCGGCGAGGTAGGACCCGACCTGCGAGAGCACATGATGCTGCTCCTGATGGCGTTCTGGCAGCAGGACGTCGGGTTCCTGACCGACGTCACGCTGATGCTAACCGGCGCGATCAACCGAACCGATCTTGACGTCGAGGCGTTCCAGGAGGAGCTCGGCGCGCTGATGGCCCGCAATCGCGGCGTCTCGCTCAAGGAGATCCAGCTCGGGCCGGTCCTGCAGGAGATGACCGAGATCGCGCTCCGGCACGACGTGGCGCTCCCGGCCTCGCTCACGCTGACGGCGAAGGCGCTCGCTCAGATGCAGCTCGCGGCGGCGACCCTCGATCCGGACGTCGACCCGTTCGACGTCGCGGGCAAGTTCCTGATGCGCAACCTCGTGCGCGGGATGGGAGCCAAGCTGGACCCGAAGACGCTCTTCTACCAGGCCCAGCGGTTCAAGGTCCGCTTCGAGAAGGTGGTCGAGGCGATCGAACGCCTGATCGGCGCCCGCCCCGGACAGAAGCTCGAGGTGAATTTCCGCGCGGCTTCGCTCGAGACGACGATCCGCCGGGCGGGCCGCCGCCTGGCGATCTCGCTGACCGCCGGCGCGGCGATCCTGGCCACGGCGCTCACCGCCGTCTCCTCGGACCGGGTAGCCAGGTGGGTGCCGGCGGCCTTCGGCGTGATCTCCGCCGGTCTGCTCCTCGCGCTGCTGGTGGACCTGATCCGTAAACGCGGCTAGCGCCCATCGGTCAGGTCGACCTCACCGCCCTTGGACGTGAGCGTGGTGTGCAGCTCCTCGGTGCTCGCCTCGGACCTGCCGGCCTTGCGGATGCTGCGCAGGACCAGCTTCTCCAGCACGAACGCGATCACCGCCATCACGAGGCCGACCATCCACCGCTCGATCCTGCGCCAGATGCTCTTTGGCCTGCTCCGTTCGACGGTCATGCCGACCCCCGACGGGGCCGCCCCACGGCCACGAACACGACCCCCCACGCCAGCGCGAGCCACGCCCACACGGGATCGAACGCGCCCACGTAGTCCGAGAGCAGCAGCGAGGCCAGGCCGAGCCCGGCGCCCGTCACGCCCACGATCCACACGGCGATCCGTCGACCGGGCAGGCGCAGCGCCGCGGCGAGCGCGGCCAGCGGCAGCGACAACGCGTACGACGCCATCCCGCTGTAGTGGTGGAACTCGACATGGGGGTCGAGCGAGGGGCCGTTGCGTTGGAGCTCGGACTGGGTGAGCGCGTATGCCACGGCCGGCACTAGAACGAGCGCGGCCAGGGCGGCGGCGCCGGCGTCGACGCCACCGATCGCGAACAGCGAACGGCGCTCGGGATGCAGGGCGAACAACACGATGAGCAGGATCGGTGCGCTGACGTACAGGCCCGAGACGAAATCGCCCGCGACGACCCCCGCGATCGTGGTGGCGACGCCCGACGCCACGGCGACCCAGAACGGGCCCAGATCCCCGGGCCTGCGCGCACAGGCGAGGAGCGACACGCCGAGCAGGACGCCCGACCCCAGCGTCCCCGCGACGAAGTGGAACCGGTGGATCCGATCGGCCTCGCCCAGCAACGCGCCCACCGCGAACGGCAGGTTGAAGCCGATCGTCACGATGCCCAGAACGGCCGCGACGATCCGGAACGCTCGCCTCATGCGCCCACCTCGATCCGCCCTCGGACACGCGTGCCCGCACCGGGTTTGGAACGGATCGTGACCTCGCCGTGGAGCGCCCCGAGCCGGTCGGCGATCCCCTGCAGACCGGAACCGGTCCGTTCGGCCGCGGGATCGAACCCGCGGCCGTCGTCCACGACCTCGAACGTCAGGTGCCCGTTCGACTTCGCGAGGATCACCGTCGCCGAGCTCGCTTGCGAGTACTTGGCCACGTTCTGCAGGGCCTCGAGGCACGAGAAGTAGACGGCCGCCTCCACCTCGGGCGCGTAGCGCCCCAGACCGTCAGCCCGGACCGTGGTCGGCACGGGCGATCGCCGCGCCTGGGCGTCCAGCGCAGCGGCCAGTCCCTCGTCGATCAGGAGCGGTGGGTAGATGCCGCGCGCCAGGTCGCGGAGGTCGTCCAGGGCCGTCTGGATCTCGGCGTCGATCTGCGTGAGCATCTCGGCGGCCTTGCCGGGATCGCGCGTCGTCAGATCGCGCGCGAGACGGGTCTTCACGGACAGCGCGACCAGCTGCTGCTGCGCCCCGTCGTGGATGTTGCGTTCGAGCCTGCGGCGCTCCTGGTCCTGCGCCGTGACGAGTCGCCGCTGCGAGGCGCGCAGCTCCTCGACGAGGCGGACGTTGCGAAGGACCAGGCCGGCCTGCGACGCGAGATCGCGGACGAGGCGTTCCTTCGACGGGTTCATCGGATCGCTGGGCGGCATCGCCACCGAGAGCGCCCCGAGGAGCTCGCCCCGGTCCCGGACCTCGACGACGGTCTCGCCCTCGATCGAGGGGAGGGCCTCGTTCGCGACGAAGGCGAACGCCGCGGGCTCGGCGTCTGTTGGCCATGAGGCCGCCGGCCGTAGCTCTGCGCCCAGGCGGAGCCATACCCTGGCCGAGCCGGCGCCCGTGGCCTGGCCGAGGATCTGCGCCATGCGACCGAGGACGTCCTCCGTCGCGTACGACTCGCCGACGCGTTCGGAGAACTCGGTCAGCACCTCATACGGGGTCGCCCGCCTCCCGTACACCACGCGATCGGCGATGCGCCGCGCGAACCGCGTCACCGGCCGGAACGCGAGACCGAGCAGCAACGCGACGATGAACACAGAGCCCGAGCTCTCGTTGCCGGAGGTGATCACGCCAAGGAGCCCGACGACGGCCGCGTAGGCCGCGATCACGAGCAGGACGAGGGCGCCGGCGACGAGCGCCTTCTTCACCACGACGTCGAGCTCGTACAGGTGGTACTGCAGGACGGCGACCGCCACGGCGACGGGCAAAGTGATGAACGCGATCCCGCTCACGATCGAGTCGATCACGTCGCCGTTCAACCCTATCGCCGAGGCGACCGTCGAGAGGAAGAAGGAGCTCACGATGAAGGCCAACGCGAGCGCGACCCACTTGATCTGCTGTCGTTCGACGCCGCTCGATCGCCGGAACCGCAACACCAGGGAGGCGACGCTGCCCACGAGCAGGCCGATGAGCGAGATGCTGAAGACCGCATCGGGGATCGCGAAGCCGGCGAGCGCCGGGACGAAGAACGGGTTCGCGATGACCGCCTCGTCGGACGAGCCGGTCAGCGTCTCCTGCCCGATGATCAGCGATACCGCGAGGAACGCCAGCACGACTACGCAGACCCAGGCGAAGGGCAGCCATCGACGGGATGGAAGGTGCCCGTCGGGAAACAGCAACGGCAGGAAGAGGATGACCGGGAAGACGCCGAACAGCCATCCCACCGAGGAGACGAGCGCCGTCGCGATCACGACCGGGCCGTCCGAGATCCCCTTGCCGACGAGGTAGGTCGCGAGCTCCGAGGTGGCGAAGCTCGCCGCGGTGACGGCCGCACCGAACAGGAGGAGTCCTCCGACGCGGTTCCCCGGCGCACGGCTGAGCAGGAGCGCCCCCACGATGCCGAACAGCGTGAACGCGATGACATACGAGACCTGATCGGCTATCGACTCCCCGTTGACCGCAACCCCGATCAGGCCGACGATCGCGAGCGAGAAGAACACGCCGAGCCCGACCCAAGGCCACCGCGTCCGGCGAACCGAACTCACGGGGCGACCTCCGGCTCGCCGACCAGGACGCGGAAGACTTCGACCGGCTCTTCTCGGCCCTTCACCTGTCGCGATCCGATCGGCTCGCACGAGATCTCGGGCGCCGAGGCGATCGTGGTCGAGCTCGCGACGATCTCGCCGCCCTCCGCCTCGCTCTGCAACCGCTGGGCGACGTTCACGGCGTCGCCGATCACCGTGTACTCGAGGCGGCCGCCACCGCCGATCGCACCGGCGATCACCTGACCGGTGTTCACGCCCACCCCGATGTGCAGGCCGTCGACGGCGTCGGTGCCCCATCCCTCGGCGTTGAGCTCGGCCTGGCGACGCTGCATCGCGATCGCGCACCGAAGCGCGCGTTCGGCGTGGTCGTCGATCGGGTCCGGCGCGCCGAACACGGCCATCACCGCGTCGCCCTGGAACTTGTCGATCATCCCCAGGTGCTCGACGACGATCTCGGCCATCGCCGAAAGGTGACGCCCAACGATCTCGGCGATCTCGTTCGCCGCCAACCGCTCGGCCATCGTGGAGAAGCCCCGGATGTCGCTGAAGAGCACCGTCACCTCGAGCTCCTCGCGTTCGACTTCGCCCCGGGCGAGCTTCTCGGCAACGCGCTGCGGCACGTAGGAGGACAGCGTGGCCGCCGCGGCCTGCTTGGCGACGACGGCGGCGTGCAGCCGCTTCATGTCGTCCACCGCGCTCGCGCCGCCCGAACCCGCGCCGGCGGCCATCTTCGTGAACAGATCCGTGACCCGTCGGTCGACGGCCTCCTGCGTGGTGCCCAGCCGCTCGGCCATCTGTTCGTAGCCCAGACCCTGCGACATGAGCTCGAGGAGCTCGCGGTCGTGCTCGCCGGTCTCCCGACGGCCCGACAGACGTTCGGCGATCGCGGGGTCGACCGCGCTCCCGCCCGCAGCGACCTCGCGGATCGCGCGGACGAGCTCGTCGCCCTGCGCGATCCGGTCCTTCAACAGGTAGGCGAGCCCGCTCTGGCCCTTGCCGAGGAGCGCGATCGCGTAGGCCTCGTCGTCGTGGGCCGAGAGCACAACGACGCCGGTGCCGGGATGCTTGTCGCGGATCGCGTGCGCGCAATCGATGCCCTCCAGCTGGAAGTTCGGCGGCATCTTGATGTCGGTGACGACGACGTCCGGGGTGTGCTCCTCGGCCGCGATCAGCAACGAGGGGGCGTCCTCGGCCACGTCCACGACCTCGATGTCCTCGTAGGAGTCCAGCAGCGCGCGCACGCCCTCGCGGACGAGCACGTTGTCCTCTCCCAGAACCACCCTGATGCTCACGCGGCCGGTCTCCCGCCTGCCTGTATCCGGGGGGCTAGCGCTCGCGCCTTCGCGCTCGCTCCTTGAGCCCCCGAGCCCCCTGTACGATTCGCGCATGGTGCGCGTGGTGTTCGCCGAGGATAACTACCTCGTGCGCGAGGGGACGGCCGCCCTGCTCCAGTCCTCCGGCGAGGTCGAGCTGATCGGCACCGCGAGCGCGCTCGACGAGCTCCTCGTCGCCGTCGAGGAGCTGAAGCCCGAGGTCGTGCTCACCGACATCCGGATGCCCCCCACCAACACGACCGAGGGGATCGACGCCGCCCGCCGGATCCGATCGGATCATCCCGACATCGGCGTGGTCGTCCTGTCGCAGTTCGCCGAGGAGGAGTACGCCTACGAGCTCCTGAAGGACGGCGCCGCGGGCCTCGGGTACCTGTTGAAGGAGCGGGTCGCGAACCTCGACGAGCTCGTGCGGGCCCTGAACGAGGTCGCCAAGGGCGGCTCGGTGCTCGACCCCAAGGTCGTCGAGGCGCTCGTCTCGGCCAAGGACCGGATGGCACACTCGCCGCTCGCCCAGCTCACCGAGCGCGAGCGCGAGGTCCTCGAGCACATGGCGCAGGGGCAGAACAATGCCTCGATCGCCAAGTCCCTGTTCCTGACCGAGCGGGCCGTCGAGAAGCACATCAACTCGTTGTTCCACAAGCTCGGGCTCTCGGAGGAGACCGACGTCCACCGCCGGGTGATGGCCGTGCTCGCGTTCCTGCGCGTGAGCGACCACCCGGCCTGACGCCGGTCCGCCCGAGACCCCGACCCTCATTGCGCCGTCGTCGTGTCCACGATCATCACCGAGCAGGGCGCGTGCCGCAGGACGATGTTCGGGACGCTGTCCCGGACGCGCCACCACGAGCCGTGTGTCCCGCGGTTCCCGAGCACGATCGTGTCGACGCGTTCGGCCTCGGCGACGGCGACCAGCCGTTCGGCCGGGTCCCCCGACTCGGCCCAGCTCCGGACGTGGATCGCGGGGAACCGCCGGGCCATGTCGCCGAGGTAGCCGTTCGGATCCGCCGACTTCTTGGGGTCGACCGCGTCTCGGGCCGACGCGTCGGAGCGGACCTGGAGCACAAGCAGCTCCGCGTGGTCCGCCGACGCGAGCCTGGCCGCCTCGCGGACGGCCAGGTCGGCCGAGGCCGAGGTGTCGGTCCCCACCAGGATCTTCTTCACTTCGAGTCGCCTCCTTCGATCGGGGCCCACGGTAGGCCTCCGCGCGACCACGTTCGAACCTGTCGCCACTACAAGATGTGGGGGGGTGCCACCACGCCTGTGGGTGGTGCCTGCCACGAGCGTTTCCGCAGGTCGCCCCCCTTGGAGCGAGGCGGCTCCGGTGCCAACATCTGCGCGTCATGACGTGGATCCGTCCCTCGAGCCCGCCGCTCGACCGCCGGTACGAGCCGGCGGTGGAGAACGCGGTCCACTTCTGCTGCGTCCAGGCGTTGCAGAACGCCGAACGGCACGCGCCCGGCGCGCCGACCGAGGTCCGACTCGGCTCCGATGGCGACGGGGTCCGGTTCGTGATCCACGACGACGGCCCGGGTTCGAGATCTCGACCACCGATGCAGGCGAGGGGATGCAGATCATGCAGGACAGGATCGCGGCGCTCGCGGGCGAGCTCGTGATCGAGAGCGCCAGGGGTAGCGGGACCACGGTCACGGGGCCCGTACCCGCTCGGGTGATGGAGGCGGCGCCGGCATGACCCAGCGAGCAGCCAAGATCGTCTCGATCTCGATCCTCGTCGCAGTCATCGTGGCGCTCGGGGCGCTCTTCACGGTCGACGTCACCGGCGGCGAGCGCTTGTCGCATCCGCCGATCGTCGAGATCGGCGACCCCGACACGCCGGGGTTCGCGCAGGTCCGCGCCGATCTCCAGGACCAGCTGCGGCGGGGCAACGAGTTGCACACGTCGCAGAGCGTGGTCGACGCGATCATCGCGATCCTCGCCGTGGGTTGGGGCGTCACCGGATGGCTCATCGTGTCGCGACAGCCTCACAACAGAGCCGGCTGGCTCTTCTGCATCGGCGCGGCGACGGTCGCCGTCGCCGGGTCCGCGTCCGCGTACACGATCTACGGGGTGCGACTGGCATCGAGCCCGTTGCCCGGCCAAGACCAGGTCGCGCTCGTTGGCGACAATTCGCTCCTCGTCGCCGCGTTGATCCCGCTCCTCGTGCTGCTGTTCCCCGACGGGCATCCGCCCACCCCCCGATGGCGCTGGGCCGTATGGACCTTGCTCGCCGGCACGGGGATCGCCGCGATCTCGTACGCCCTCACCCCGGGGCCACTCAACAACTTCGTCGAGTACGGGATCCTCTACGCGAACCGGTTCGGGGTCGGCGCGTTCGCCGAGGGGCGTCCGGCCAACGCGCTCGTCGGGATCGGCGCGCTCATGATCATCGGCGCCAGCCTGGCGACGGTCGTCGCTGTCTGGCAACGGTTCCGGCGGGCTCGAGGCGAGGAGCGTCAGCAGCTGCGCTGGCTGGTCGCGGTCGCCACCGTGGCCGGCGCCGGCATCGGGGGGATCGTCGTGCTCGGCCCGATCATCGGGCTCCTCGGGTTCGACGATGGGGCCGCCAGCAACGTGCTCTTCGCCAGCTTGGCCTTGCCGGCCCTGCTCGCGACCTTCGTCGGCATCCCGGCCGCGTACCTAGTCGCGATCTTCAAGCACGGCTTATGGGATCTCGACGTCGTCATCAAGAAGGCCCTCGTCGCGCTCGTCCTCACGCTCCTGATCGTCGGCGTCGGGTTCGGCGCGATCGCGGTGCTCGGACGATCGGCGCTGCTGGACGGCGATCGCACGGACGTGGTGATCGGCATCGTCGCCGGCCTCGTGATCTGGCCGCTCGCAGTCGTCGGTCGGCGGATCGCCCAACGCATCGTGTACGGGAGGCGCGCGGCGCCGTACCAGGTGCTGAGCGAGTTCTCCGAGCGCGTCGGCGAGACCTACGCGACCGAGGACGTGCTGCCTCGGATGGCGCGGATCCTCGGCGAGGGCACCGGGGCCACCGGTGCCCGGGTGTGGCTCCGGGTCGGCGGCGAGCTCCGCACCGAGACCGGGTGGCCCGCGGAGCTCCCCGGCCTAGACGCCGTCTCGCTCCGAGGCGAGGAGCTGCCGGACGTCGACGGCGAGGCCCTCGTCGAGGTCCGCGACCGCGGCGAGCTGCTCGGCGCGCTCTCGGTCGCGATGCCGCCGAGCGACCCGATGAACCCTTCGAAGGAGCGGCTGATCAGGGACCTCGCGGCCCAGGCGGGGCTCGTGCTCCGCAACGTGCGGCTGATCCAGGACCTCCGTGCGTCGCGTCAGCGCCTGGTCGCCGCGCAGGACGAGGAACGCCGCAAGCTCGAACGCGACCTGCACGACGGGGCCCAGCAGCAGTTGGTGGCGCTCGCGGTCCAGCTCAAGCTCGCTCGGACGTTGCTCGACCGTGACCCGGCTACAGTGGGCGGCATGCTCGACGGCCTCCAGACGTCGGCCGCCGACGCCCTGGCCGATCTCCGGGACCTCGCGCGTGGGATCTACCCGCAGCTGCTCGCCGACCGCGGGCTCGCGGCGGCGCTCGAGGCGCAGGCGACCAAGTCCTCCGTCCCGACCACCGTGCGCAGCGACGGTGTCGAACGCTACCCGCGCGAGGTCGAGGCGGCCGTGTACTTCACCTGCCTCGAGGCGCTGAACAACGTGGCGAAGTACTCGGGGGCGAAGGCCGCGACGGTGTCCCTGGCCCAGGCGAACGGGACGTTGACCTTCACGGTCGCCGACGACGGGATCGGGTTCGACCCCGGCCGCGTGGCGTACGGGACCGGCCTCCAGGGGATGGCCG
>DATEQE010000151.1:0-7336 GCA_035272825.1 Actinomycetota bacterium | reverse complement strand
AAGGACGAGTACCCCACGCAGATCGTCGAGGGCATGAAGGAACTCGGCCTGTTCGGGCTGACCATCCCCGAGGAGTACGGCGGCCTCGGTGGCGACTACCTGACCTACGTGCTCGGCATGGAGGAGCTCGGCCGCGCGGACTCCGCACTGCGCGGGATCGTGTCGGTCTCGAACGGGCTGTTCGGCAAGTCCGTGCTGGGTTTCGGCACCGAGGAACAGAAGCAGAAGTGGCTGCCGCGCATGGCGCGGGGGGAAGTGATCGGCTGCTTCGGCCTGACCGAGCCCGACGTGGGCTCGGACCCGGGTCGCATGCGCTCGTTCGCCCGGCGCGACGGGGACGACTGGGTCCTCTCGGGGACGAAGATGTGGATCACCAACGGCAGCGTCGCCGACCTCGCGATCGTCTGGGCCCGCACCGACGACGGGATCCGCGGGTTCCTCGTCCCGACCGAGACACCCGGGTTCTCGGCGAACGACGTGCATCGCAAGCTCTCCCTGCGCGCGAGCGTGACCTCGGAGCTCGTCCTGAACGAGGTGCGACTGCCCGCCGACGCGGTGCTCCCCGGCGTCTCGGGACTGAAGGGGCCGCTCTCCTGCCTGTCCGAGGCGCGGTTCGGCATCGTGTGGGGTTCGATGGGCGCGGCGCGCGCTTGCTTCGACTCCGCGCTCGCATACGCGACGACGCGCGTCCAGTGGGGCAAGCCGATCGCCGGCTTCCAGCTCACCCAGCGCAAGCTCGCGGACATGGCGGTCGAGCTCAACAAGGGGACGCTGCTCGCGTTACACCTCGGACGCATGAAGGACGAGGGGCGGCTCGCGCCGCAGCACGTGAGCATGGGCAAGCTCAACAACGTTCGCGAGGCGCTCGAGATCGCGCGCGAGGCCCGCACGATCTTGGGTGCGAGCGGGATCACGCTCGAGTACCCGGTGATCCGACACATGAACAATCTCGAGTCGGTGCTGACCTACGAGGGCACGACCGAGATCCACACGCTGATCCTCGGCGAGGCACTGACCGGGCTCCGCGCGTACGAGTAGCGCCGCGGCGGGTAGCCTGTCCGAAACCGACACCGGAGGTCCGATCCGCGATGGCGCGAGAGCTCGATTGGGCAGTGTTCGAGAAGGCCGTGGAGATCACCGCATCCGCCGTTCGAGGCGCGATGGGGGGCGAGAACAGCCAGCCGGCGTCCTACGCCGGCGACGTGTTCAAGGACGTGTGGGTCGCGCTCAAGGCGGCCGTGGAGGAGCTGCCGGAGCGAGGGCGCACCGGCTTCTAGGGCTCGTCACTCGGCGCGCGAGATGTCCCGGATGGACACGATCCCGACGAGCTCGGCGCCGTCCAGCACCGGCAGGTGGCGGAAGCCGCCGTCCAGCATCAGGTCTCGCGCGGTCCTGACGTCGGCCTCGATGCCGACGGTCGTGGGATCGTGCGTCATCCAGTCGGCGACCGGGTGATGCGCCGCGTCGAAGTCGCTCGCGAGCGCCCGGAGCACGTCCCGCTCGGTGAAGATCCCGGTCGCCCGGCCGTCCTCGATCACGAGCGCCGAGCCGACGTGGTGCCCGCCCATCAGCGTCGCCGCTTCGGCGACCGTGGCGGCGGGTTCGACCGCGACCAGCTCCTTGCTCATGATGTCTCGGACCGTCGTCATGCCGTCCAGCAAGCCTAGTCGCCGGCGTCTCGGCAGGGAAGCCCTGCTCGCGTGGTACGCGCCCCGGCGCCGCGCGTACCCGTGGCGCGGTTCCCACGACCCGTACGCGGTCTGGGTGTCCGAGGTGATGCTCCAGCAGACGCAGGCGAGCCGCGTGGTGCCGGCGTTCCGCTCGTTCCTGCGCCGCTTCCCCACGGTCCGAGCGCTCGCGGCAGCACGCCGCCGGGACGTCGTACGGGAATGGGGCGGTCTCGGCTACAACCGTCGCGCGGTCCGGCTCTCGGAGGCCGCCCGCGCGATCGTCCGCGACCACGGCGGCCGGATCCCGCGCGACCCGGCGACGTTGCGCGGGCTCCCGGGGGCCGGTCCCTACACCGCGGCGGCGGTCGCCTCGCTCGGGTTCGGCCAACCGGTCGCGGTCGTCGACACCAACGTCCGGCGCGTGGTGGCCAGGGTGCATGCGGGGATCGACGGTCACGAGGCGCCGACGAAGGAGGTGTGGGCGCTCGCCGACGCCTGGCTCGATCGCGACGATCCGATCACGTGGAACCAGGCGGTGATGGATCTCGGACGGGAGGTGTGCCGGCCGAACCCCCGGTGCGACGTCTGTCCGCTCGCGCGCGTCTGCCGGTTCCGCCTCGCCGGATCGATCGCGGCTCGCGAGCCCGGGCGGCAGGGGCCGTTCGAGGGGTCCACGCGGCAGGTTCGCGGGGCGGTCGTGCGGGCGCTGCGTTCGCACCCGTCGCTCACCCGAACGCGGCTGGCCGACGAGACCGGCTTCGGGCCCGACCGGATCGACGCCGCGGTCGGGACCCTGACGACGGACGGGCTCGTCGAGGACGACGCGGGCGCGGTCCGGCTGGCCGAGTGATCCGCGCGTGTAAGTTGACGCTAACGTAAGTCGAGCCTACGCTGCTCGACATGGAGGCCGCGCTCAAGGCCATCGCCGAACCTCGCCGCCGGCAGATCCTCGTGCTCGTCCGCGATGGCGAGATGACGGCCGGCGAGATCGCCTCGCACTTCGAGGTCACCCGTCCGGCGATCAGCCAGCACCTCACCGTGCTCAAAGAGGCCGGCCTCGTCTCCGAACGTCGCGACGGCACGAAGCGGATCTACCGCTTCCGGCCCGAGGGCGTCGAGGAGCTCCGGGCGTTCATCGAGGACATGTGGACGGAGCGGCTCGTCACGCTGAAGGATGAGGCCGAGCACGAGGAGAGGAGGCGGCGTGGCGCAGGTCCTGCGACCGGACGCCGGTGAGCTCGAGGTCCGCATCCAGGCGCGTCCCGAAACCGTGTTCGAGTTCTTCGTCGACCCCGACACGATGAAGCGCTGGAAGGGCACCGAGGCCGAGCTCGACCCGCGTCCAGGCGGCACGTACCGGGTGGGCGGGATCGCGGGGGGCGCGACCGTGGTCGGCGAATTCGTCGAGATCGACCCTCCCGTCGCCTGGTGTTCACCTGGGGTGGGAGGGTGATGGCGAGGTCCCGCCGGGCTCCAGCACGGTCGAGGTGACGCTGACGCTGGACGGCGATGCGACGGTGCTGCATCTGGTGCATCGGGACCTGCCCGCGGGCCAGGGGCCGAGGCACATGAAGGGCTGGGAGCACTTCGTCCCGCGGCTCGTCGAGGCGGCGACGGGACGGGACCCGGGGCCGGACCCCTGGTCGATGTCAGGAGCGATGTGACGGTCGTCTCGGCCGTCCGAAGGAAGGAGGGACCGATGGGCGCACCGGTGGTGCACTTCGAGATCTACGGGAAGGACGCGTCGAAGCTGCAGTCGTTCTATGCGGACCTGTTCGGGTGGGAGATCCACGCGGACAACCCGATGAACTACGGGATCGTCCACACGAACTCCGGCGACAAGGGCATCGGCGGCGGCATCACCGAAGGCGACGCGCGCGTGAACGTCGTGGTCGACGTCGACGACCTGCAGAAGTACCTGGACAAGGCGGTCTCCATGGGCGGCGAGGTCGTGACGCCGATCACCGAGATCCCGGACATGGTCACATGGGCGGAGTTCCGCGACCCGGCCGGCAACGTGATCGGGATCTCGCTCGCCGACTCGTGATCCGGCAGACCGTGACGAAGCCGACGGGTCAACCGGCCTTCAGGGCGGGTATGACCTCTGCGGCGAAGAGCTCGGTCGCTCGCGAAGCGGTCTCGAGATCCATCCCCGGGTAATGCAGCCGCACGACCAGGTGGACGTCACGACCGCCGGCCGCTGAGATCGTCGCGAGCAACGCACGAGCCACCTCGTCGGGTGGTCCGGCCAATGTCGAGAGCCGCAGGTCCTGCTCGGACGGCACCGCCGGCTCGAGCCGGTCGGTCTCCGGGGTGTCCGCCCCTTCTCCCCACGCCTCGTAGGCCCCGAGCTGCTGCACGACGCCGTCGCGGATCAGCGGCCACGGGTCGCCGTCGCGCCACGCGAACGCGTTCTGCAGCAGCACGACCATCAGGGCGTCGGGGTCGCGGCCGACGCCGTTCGCGCCCTCGGCGACGAGCTCGAGGTTGGTGCGGACCTCGTCCGGGCCTGTCTCGTCCGTGATGTAGCCGTCGGCGAGACGTCCCGCTCGGATCACCGCCTTGGGGTCGTAGCCGCCCACCAGGATCGGCGGGCCGCCCGGCCTCGCCGGTTGCGGGGTCACCTTCACGCGGTCGTACCGGAGCGTCCGTCCCTCGAACGAGAACCGCCGACCCGTCCACGCCCGTCGGAGCATCTCGATCGTCTCCTCGGTCCGGGCGCCGCGTTCGGCCCTCGACGCTTCGAACATCCGGAACTCCTCCTCGCGCCAGCCGTTCCCGATCCCCAGGAGCAGCCGGCCTCCCGAGAGCTGGTCGACGACCGCCGCGTCCTCGGCCAGCCGGAGCGGATCGTGCAGCGGCGTGAGGATGACGCCGGTTCCGAGCTCGATTCGATCGGTCACGGCGGCGAACGCGGCGAGCATCGCGAGCAGCGACGGCAGGTACCCGTCCGAGGAACCGTGGTGTTCGCTCACCCACGCCGAGTCGAACCCGACGCGTTCGGCCAGGCGCACGAGCTCGAGCGTCTCCCGGTACTCCTGCTCGAAGGAGCGCTTCGAGCTCGCCGGGAGCTGCGCCGTGAACAGCCCGATGCCGACGCGCACACTCATCGCCGAGACGTTACACGGCCCCTCGCTCCCGGTCGGGGATGATGCCGGCGTGCGCATCACACTGGATCGGAGCTCACCCGAGCCGCTCTCGGAGCAGCTCTCCACGGCGATCGCCGAACGGATCCGCCGAGGCTCGCTCGCGCCCGGCACCCGGCTCCCCACCGTCCGAGCGCTCGCCGGTGACCTCGAGATCGCGCCGAACACCGTCGCGAAGGCGTACCGGGTGCTCGAGGACCGAGGGTTGATCGTCGGGCGCGGGCGACGGGGGACGTTCGTCACGGACCTGTTGCCGAAACGCCTCACCGGTCGGGAGCTCCGGCTTGGCGAGGCTGCGGACGCGTTCGTCCGCCGCGGCAAGCAGCTCGGGTTCGGCGACGACGACATCCGACGAGCGTTGAGCCGAACACTCCGCGAACGCCCGCGAAGACCGTAAGCGGCTGCCGATCGTCCTAGTCGAGCGCGAGCAAGGCTGCCATCACGCCGAAGCCGGCCGCGATTCCCAGGAACTGCACCACCGACACGCGGAATTCGGTGGACTTGTGGAGCTCGGGGATCAGGTCGGAGCCGGCGATGTAGATGAACCCGCCGGCCGAGAGCGCGAGCATCGGTCGCACCACGCCGCCGATCGCGTCCTCGAGCAGGAGCGTGATGATCGCGCCCGCCACCGCGGTGAGCGCCGTCAGGAAATTGAAGAGCAGTGCCCGCCTGGGCGTGAGCCCGGCATGGACCAGGACGCCGAGGTCCCCCATCTCCTGCGGGATCTCGTGCAGGACGACCGCCGCCGTCGTGGCGATCCCGAGCGGGGCGCTCGCCAGGAACGACCCGGCGATGATCGCGCCGTCGACGAAGTTGTGGAGCCCGTCGCCGAGCAGGTTCGTGAGCGCGACCGGATGGATGTGGCCGTGGGCCGGCGCCTCGAGCCGGTGGTGCATGTGGATGAACTTCTCGAGCACGAAGAAGCCGAGGATCGCGCCCGCCATCACCCACGAGATGCCGACCGTGATCCCGCCGTCGACGGCGAGCTCCGGCAGGATGTGGAACAGCGCATCGCCGAGGAGCGCGCCGACCGCGAAGCTCACGAGGATCGGGACGACCTTGCGGAGCAAACCCTGACGGACGACCAGGATCACGATCCCCACGAACGAGATCAGGCTCACGATGAGGACCGAAACGATCGTCTGGACCCAGACCGTGGAGGAGGCGGCGAGCACGCGCCGAGGCTACACGACGGTTGTTCGGGAACCGCTCAGGGCGTCAGGTACGGATGGTCCGGGCGTTCGACCGCGACGATGTCGGAGGCATCGACGATGACCTCCCGCCCGATCGGGAAGATCGTGCCGGTCACCTGCACCCAGTCCTCGTTCGCGAACTGTCCCGGCGTGACGTTCACCACGCGCACCTCGGCGATCGTCGCGTCGGCGACGCAACAGGTCACGACGTAGCGGGCCAGCAGGAACTCGTCCGCTGGCGTGTCATCGCGGATCGAGACGAACCCGACGAAGTCCACGGTCTCGCCGGCACGCTTGGCGAGCGCGCGCTCGCCCTCGGGGCTGGTCTCGGCGGCGGCCACGTCGATCAGTGTGAGCTCGCCGCTCCCGATGTCGCCGGCCGAGGCCGCGAACCCCGCGCCGGAGAACCCCGCGCGCTTGCCCGCCGAGAACGTCCCGAGGGTCGTCACCGGCGCGAACAGCACGAGGACCACCGGCACCACCATCAGGCCCATGATCCAGAGCTCGCGCGCGGCGAACGGCTTGGGCGCGACGACGCGGGCCGACGCGAGCCGGCCGACCGTCGCGGCCGTGAGCAGCACGGCGGCGATCGGAACGATCCAGTCCGTGCGCGTCGACAGGTAGAAGGCCTCGCGCCCGCTGATCCACAGGAACCAGAACAGCCCCGCCCAGGCGGCGAGTACGAGCGCACCGGCCAGACCGCCGGAGCTCCATCGGCGGCGAGGCCGGGGCTCGGCCCGCACCGCGGCGCCGGTCCGCGCGACGACGGCGTCGCTCATCCGAACGCCACCCCGACCCACAACGCCCCCACGAACGTCCCGACCGCCGCGACGACCACCACCGTTCGCGCGAACCCTCGGCGGAAGGTTCCCGCATACAGCGACACGAGCTTCAGGTCCACCATCGGCCCGAACACGAGGAACCCGAGCATCGCCGACGGGCCGAACTGCACGAACGACGCCGCGACGAACGCGTCGGATTCGGAACAGAGCGAGAGCGCGGCCGCGAGCGCCATCATCGCGAGGATGCCGATCGCCTGACGTTCGGCGAGGCCGGTCAGCAGCGACGTAGGCAGGAACGTCTGGATGGCCGCCGCGATCGTCGCGCCGAGCAGCAGGTAGCGCCCCATGAACAGGAAGTCGTTGCCGAGGTGGACGAAGAAGCGCCGCCATCGCGCCTCGGGTCGTCCGAGCTCGAGCAGGTGCTCGTCCACCTCCTCGGGGTTCGGCTTGAGCAGCTCGTCCTTCGAGCGGTTGCCGATCACCCACCCCACGGCGATCGCGACGAGCATCCCGAGGAGGAAGCGGCCGCCGACCATCGTCCACAG
>DATEQE010000150.1:0-8947 GCA_035272825.1 Actinomycetota bacterium | reverse complement strand
CACGCCGTTGATCACGCGTTCGTCCACGTCGGCCTCGCGGAGCCAACCGGCGGCGAGGCGAGCGTGGTTGGCGGCGTCGTCACCCGTGTGGTCCTGGTCGAGATCGTGGAACAACCCGGTCAGGCCCCAGAGATCTTGATCCTGATCGAACCGACGGGCGAGCGCCCGCATCACGCCTTCCACCGAGATCAGGTGCCGAACCGTGGTCTCCTTCAGGCACTTGTCGCGACAGAGCGCGATCGCTGCGGCGCGGTTCGTCAACGGGCCGCCACCTCGTCCCGATCCGACTCCTCGAGCACGAAGGGCACACTCGACAGGACGACGTTGGGCTCGAAAAGGAAGAGCCGTTTCACGAACAATGCGTTCTGGTTGTGCAGGAGGAGATGGCGCCACTTCGACACAATGAACTCCGGGATCACGACGAGGACGAGCGTCCCCGATCGCGCCGTGTACCGACGCACCTCCTCGAGCATCGGGCCCGTGAGGTCGCGGAACGGCGTCTCCACGATGTCGAGAGGGAACCGTAGCCCCGCCTCACCCCACTCCTCCTGCATCCGATGAGCCGCCTCTGGATCGAGGTCGAAGTAGATCGCGCGTGTCTCCACGGCGCCCAACGTCTCCGCGTAGTTGGCCGCCCTCACGGTCGCGTCGTTCACACCGGAGACGAACGCGAGGACGACGGTCCGTTCTGGGATCAGTGGACGCGCGTCGACGCCGACCGGCTGGCCGTCCTGGACCAGCACCGGGACGTCGGTGACCACGATGTTCCGCTCCCGAAGCAAGCCGGCCTTCAACCGCACGAGCCCTACGCCGCGCAGTAAGTAGCCGAGCAGGGACCCGCGCACGACCTCGGGGATCACGACGTTGACGAAATCGTTCGGGCCGCGCTCGACCTGACGAACGTACCGGCGGAGGGCATCCAGCAGGCTGTCCTTCCCGAGCGCGAGCGGCTCGAGCCGAGGCGCTCCCATGGAGAACTCACGCCAGCGTTCGTGTAGGTCGAGCGGGATGTCACCAGCGCACGGGTGAAGGACACGAAGTTCGGTCGGCCGGATGGAACGGACGACGCCGACCGCCTCGGCGGCCGCCGCATCGAGCTCTCGGATCACCAGCACCACGTGGTTGACGCCGGTTGTCCCGGCTCGGATCCGGCCGCGCCTGAGTTGCGCCATCACCGCCTCGTAGTGCCGATGGATCATGTAGAAGATGGGCACGAGCACCGCCATCGCCAAGATGGAGAGCCATGCCCCGTGGAGGAACTTCGTCGATGTGATAACGACGAGCACGACCCCCGTCGTGATCGCGCCGATCGTGTTGATCACGATCGACCGTCGCCACCCGGGCTGCGCATCTAGGCCCTTGTGCTTCTCCTTGAGCCAGTGGCGCACCATGCCCGTCTGCGACAGGGTGAACGACGTGAACACGCCCACGACGTAAAGCTGGATGAGCTGTGTCAGGTTCGCGTTGAACGCCACGATGATGACACTCGCGAACAGCGCCAGCCCGACCACGCCGTTCGAGAAGACGAGCCGGTCTCCGCGGTTCATGAATTGCCTGGGCATGAACCGATCACGGGCGAGGATCGCCGACAGTCGAGGGAAGTCCTGATAGGCGGTGTTCGCCGCCAGGATGAGGATGGAGGCGGTGAAGAACGAAAGGACGTAGAAGCCCGCCCCGCCCCCGAACACCGTGTGGCCGATCTGAGCGATGACGGTCCGTTCGTCGCTCACGGTGACGTTCCGGATGTGGGTCGCGAGCCAAGAGATACCGAGGAACATCGTGATCGCGATCGTGCCCATCACCGCCAGGGTCTCGGCCGCGTTCCTCGCTTGCGGCCGCCGGAATGCAGGGACCCCGTTCGAGATCGCTTCGACGCCGGTGAGCGCCGTCGAGCCCGACGAGAACGCGTGCAGGATCACGAATAGTGAGATCGCCTGTACGGTGCTCGCTACCTCGGGCGCCGGCGGGATGGCCTCACCGGGTGGGCACCCACCGATGCAGCGGACGATCCCGAGGCCGATCATCAGGAGGACGATGCCGATGAACCCGTAGGTGGGGATCGCGAAGAGTGTGCCCGACTCGCGTACGCCTCGGAGATTCGCGAGCGTGATGAAGATGACGAACGCCACCGACATCCACACGCGAGAGCCGACGAGGCTCGGAGCCGCCGACGTGATCGCGTAGACCCCAGCGACCACCGAGACCACGACGGTCATGACGTAGTCCACGAGCAGGGCCGCGGCCGCGACGAGTCCGGCGCCCGTCCCGATGTTCTCCTTGCTGACGATGTAAGCGCCGCCGCCGTTCGGGTAGGCGCGAACGGTCTGCCGGTACGAGACCACGACGATCGCGAGCAAGGTGGCGATCGCGATCGAGATGGGGAACACGTAGCTCTTGCCGTTCGCGCTTGCGGCGAGGAGCACGATCATGATCTCCTCGGTCGCGTACGCGACCGAGGACATGGGGTCCGAGCTGAATACCGGCAGGGCGAGGATCTTCGGGAGCAGCGTGTGCTCGAGATGGCTGCTCGCCTTCGCTCGCCCGACGAAAGCCCGTTTCAACAGCGAGCCGCCGAGATGCGTCTGGGTGGCCATCGCGTCGAGATGCTACGACCCGGCCCCGGCAGGCGGAAGCCTACGATGCCCGCGGGTCAGATCGGTGGTCATCCGATCCATCGATACCCAACCCCCGGCTCGGTCAGGATGAGACGCGGCGCCGAAGCCTCGTCCCCGAGCTTGCGACGCAACGAGCGCACGTACACCCGGAGGTAGTGGCTCTCCTCGGCGTAGCCGTGTCCCCACACCTTGCGGAGCAGCCACTGATGCGTCAACAGCTTCCCGGCGTTCGTCACGAACGCCTCGAGCAGCGCGTACTCCGTCTTCGTCAGGTGCACGGGCGAGCCACTGACCGTCACGAGCCGGCGGCCGACGTCCACCTCGAGCTCGCCGAAACGATGGACCGGCGGGGACGGCTCACCGGACTGGCGGCGACGGAGCGCGGCGCGTAGACGCGCGAGCACCTCCTCCACACCGAACGGCTTGGTGACGTAGTCGTCCGCTCCCGCGTCGAGCGCCGCCACCTTGTCGGCCTGGCGGTCCCGGACCGAAAGCACGATGATCGGCACCTCGGAGAAGGATCGGACGCGACGGATCACGTCCGTCCCGTCGAGGTCCGGGAGACCGAGATCGAGCAGCACGAGCTCCGGATCGTCCTCCGCGGCCGCGACCACGGCCTCCTCCCCGGTGCCGACGGTGCGCACCTCGTAGCCGTGAGCCTCCAGGCTCGTCCTCATCGCGCGGCGGATCTGGGGCTCGTCGTCGACGACGAGCACGCGGGTCACGAGGGAGCCTCCCGGGCGGCGACCTCCTGCGGGACGGGCGCCGCATCGCGGACCGGGAGCTCGAACACGACCGCGGTCCCGCCGCCCGGCGTCCCCTCGATCCAGATCCTTCCGCCGTGCGCGAGCACGATCGCGCGGGAGATCGCGAGCCCGAGACCGCTGCCTCCGGCCGCGTCCGGACCGCTCACCCCGAGCTGCGTGAACGGCTCGAACACGCGCTCCCGATCGTCGGGGTCGATCCCCGGGCCCTGATCCGCGACGCGGACCTGGACGCCCGAACGCCACGGCGCGACCGAGACGACGACCTCGCCCCCCGCCGGTGAGAAGCGCGCCGCGTTCTCGAGCAGGTTCGACAGCACCTGATCGATCAGGACGGGGTCGACGGGAACCTCGGGGGCGTCGCGGAAGATCGTCCGGACCCGGACCCCGGCGAGCCTGGTCCCCAGGCGATGCAGGACCGACTCGACGATCTCGTCGAGCGGAGTGGGGTCCTTCACCGGGAGCAGCGCCCCCGAACGCACCTGCGCGAGTCCGAGGATGTTGCCGACCAGCCGGTTGAGCCGGTCGGTCTCCTCCAGGACCGTCTGCAGGAGCTCCCGGGCCTGGGCCGGGTCGAACCGCACACCGACCTGCAGCAGGCTGGTCACCGCGGTCTTGATCGACGCCAGCGGCGTGCGCAGATCGTGGGTCACCGACGAGAACAGCGCGGCCCGCGCCTGGCTCCGCTCGGCCTCGAGCCGGGCGGCCGCGATCTCCGCGTCGAGCCGAGCCCGCTCGAGGCAGACCGCGATCTGGCTCGCGGCCGCCTCGAGCAGCCGGCGGTCTTCGGGCAGGAGCTCCTCGCGGAGCGGGGGCGACGCGGTCAGGGTCCCGAACCCGACGTCGCCACCCGAGATCGGAACATCGAAGGCATCCCCATCGGCGGTGCCCGGGCGCGTACGTCGCACCTCGTACGTGCGGCCCGCCGCGGCCGCGTGGATCTCGCAGCTCGCCAGCCGGAGCGCGTCGACGAGGGCGGCCGCGAGATCGCTCAGCACGCGGTCGAGCGGCTCGCCGGACAGCGCCTTGGTCGCGATCAGGTTGAGGAGGCGGGCCTCCCGCTCGCGACGCGTCGCGCGGTCGCGTTCGGCGACGGCCCTGGCCACGACCCACCCCACCAGCAGCGCCACGACGAGGAAGACCACGAGGGCGACCACGTCGTCTCGGTTGTGGACCCGGAGCGTGTGGAGCGGCTCCGTAAAGAAGTAGTTCAGGGACAGGAAACCCAGCAGCGAGCTCCCGATGCCCGCCCAGATCCCTCCGGCGACCGATGCCGCCACCACCGCGAGCAGGAACATCGACGCGGCACCGAGCTCGTGCTCGGGCTGGACGATCAGGGCGAGCCCCAGCGCGAGCGCGGGCGCCAGCACCGAGATCACGAGAGCCCTCGCCCGAGAACCCCCGCCCGGAGCCAGCACCCAGCGGTCGCTCATGGGGCCACGCTACGGCTTCGCTACGGGTTCTTCACGCCGACCGCCCCACCCTTCACGCGCCGTTTACGCCGCGCGGCCGAACCTTGGTGGTGAGAGAGGAACCGATGGCCACCAAGCTCAGACAGGACGAACCCCGAACGGTCGAGACCGCGGTCGAGACCGCCGTCGAGGCACCACCGTCACGGCGCAGGCCCGAACCGAGGGGCCCCGGCCACCTATGGAAGCGGCTCGCGCTCGGACCCGCCCTCCCGACGGCCCAGCTGACGCACGAGCGGCTCGGCAAGCCCACGGCGCTCGCGGTCTTCGCGAGCGACAACCTGTCGTCGGTCGCCTACGCGACGGAGGAGATCCTGAAGGTCGCGGTCCCGGCGGTCGGGTTGCTCGCGTTCTCGGTCGTGATGCCGGTGACCCTCGGGATCTTGGCCGTGCTCGCGATCCTCCTGTTCTCGTACCGCCAGACGATCCGGGCGTACCCGAGCGCCGGCGGCGCCTACATCGTTACGAAGGACAACTTCGGGCTCCTCGCCGCGCAGCTCGCCGGCGTGGCCCTGCTCACCGATTACGTCCTCACGGTCTCGGTTTCCGTGGCCGCGGGGGTCGCGGCTATCACCTCGGCGGCCCCCGAGCTCTACGCGTACCGGGTCGGCCTGTCCGTCACGTGCATCTGGATCATCGCCTGGGGCAACCTGCGCGGCGTCCGCGAGTCCGGCCGCATGTTCGCGGTCCCGACCTACTTCTTCATCATGATGATGTTCTTGCTCCTCGGCATCGGGGTGGTGCGAGCGCTGATGGGCGACCTGCACCCCTTGCCCATCCCGCCCGACGTGGCCGAGACGACCGGCGCGATCGGCCTGTTCCTGATCCTGCATGCGTTCGCCTCGGGCGGAGCCGCCGTCACCGGTGTCGAGGCGATCTCGAACGGCGTCCCGGCCTTCAGGCCGCCCGAATGGAAGAACGCACGGACGACGCTCATGTGGATGGGGAGCCTCCTCGGGGTGATGTTCCTCGGTCTCTCGTTCCTCGCGATGAAGCTGCAGGTCACCCCGAGCGAGACCAAGACCGTCATCTCCGAGGTGGGGCGGGCCGTGTTCGGGAGCGGCGGGCTCGGAACCGCGATGTTCCTGATGCTGCAGGTCGCGACGACGTTGATCCTGATCCTCGCCGCGAACACGTCTTTCGCCGACTTCCCTCGCCTCGCGAACTTCCACGCGAAGGACGACTTCATGCCGCGGCCGCTCACCAAGCGGGGACACCGACTCGTCTTCTCGAACGGCGTGATCGGGCTCGCCGTGGCCTCGACGGTGCTCGTGGTCCTGTTCCAGGCGGATGTCCACAAGCTGATCCCCCTGTACGCGATCGGCGTGTTCACCTCGTTCACGCTCTCGCAGGCCGGCATGGCCAAGCGCCACCTCCGGCTCCGCGAGCCCGGATGGCGCCACGGCCTGCTGATCAACGGCCTCGGGGCGTTGACGACCGCGGTGGTGACCGTGGTGATCGCGATCACGAAGTTCGCGCACGGTGCCTGGGCCGTCATGGTGTTCGTGCCCCTCATGGTGTGGATCCTCGTTCGGATGAACCACCAGTACTCCCGCGAGCACGCCGAGCTCGATGACGACCTCGACGCGTTCGAGCGCGGCGATCGGCGCCGCCCCGTGGCAGTGCTCCTGGTCGACGATCTCGACCGCAAGACGATGCACGCGCTCCAGTACGCCAAGACGATCCGGTCGAGCAGCACCCACGCCGTCCACGTCGAGGACGACCCGGCGCGAGCCGAACGTCTGCGCGTCCGCTGGGCGCGGCTCGGGATCGACGTCCCGCTCCACGTCCTTCCGCGCGACGGGGACACGGCGACGACGATCGCCGGTTACTCGGCCACGTTGACCGGCGACGCGGACGTCACCGTGATCGTCCCCGGGCCGGCGAGGATGGGGCGCTTCGAGCGGCTGCGCCGGGGACGGACCGGCGCTCGGCTCGCCCGCGCTCTGGCGCCCAACCCACACGTTCGGGTGACGCTCGTGCGCGACCATCCCGAGACGCACCCGAGTGACGGGCACGAGGGAAGCGGGATGCGTGTCCTCCCGAGGAGCAGCCACCGCGTGGTCGTGCTGGTCGACCGCCCGGACCGCGCGGCCCTGCAGGCGGTGCGCTATGCGCTCTTGCTCGGCGCCGAGGAGGTCGTCGCGGTCCATGCGGCGGTCGATCCCGACGTCCAGGACGAGCTCATCGCTCGCTGGATGGAGCTGCGGATGCCCATCTCGTTGGACCTGGTGGAGTGCTGGGACCGTGACGTCGCGAGATCGGTCGAACGGTACGTCGTCGACCTGATGGGGCCACGCACCGAGGTCACGGTCGTCCTGCCGCGGCGCGACTTCGCACGCATGACCCAGCGCTTCCTCCACGACCGGACCAGCCGGAGCATCGCCCGGACCCTCGGTCGGTACGAGCACGTGGACGTGGCGGTCGTGCCCTACTTCTTCGGCAGGGAGGCACCCTCCGCCCACTCGGACGGGTCGCAGACCCAGGGAGTCGCTGCGGGCGACCAAGCACGCTAAGGTACGCAGCCGTGCGCATCATCATCATGGGCTGCGGTCGTGTCGGCATCCTGCTCACACAGGAACTGTCGAAGGCGGGCCACGAGATCACCGTGATCGACAAGAACGCCTCGGCGTTCGCCCGGCTCCCACCGGGGTTCGAGGCTCGGACAATGGTCGGGCTCGGGTTCGACCAGGACGTGCTCGAGGAGGCCGGCATCAAGGAGGCCGACGCCTTCCTCGCGGTCTCGAGCGGCGACAACTCCAACATCGTCTCCGCGCGCGTCGCCCGCGAGCGGTACCACGTGCCCAAGGTCATCGCGCGCATCTACGACCCCATGCGGGCCGACATCTACGAGCGACTGAACATCCCCACGGTGTCGACCACCCGGTGGGGCGTGAAGCAGATGATCCTCATGCTCACGCACCCCGGCGAAGAGATCAAGGAGACCCTGGCCGCCGGTGACCTGTTCCGGATGCGTGTCGAGATCCCCCCGAACCTCGTGGGCAAGCCCGTCTCCTCGCTCAATCTCGAGGGAAAGATCCTCGTGGCCGGAGTGGACCGAGGGGGCAAGGGGTTCATCCCCGTGGCGTCGAGCACCTTCCAGGAGGGCGACTACGCAGCCGTGATCGTGCAGAAGGACGCGCTCGAGACCCTCGACGAGCTCCTGCAACCCGTGGCGGAGCACTGACGTGCGGGTCGTGATCAGCGGCGCCGGCGCGGTGGGACGACACCTCGCAACGGATCTCGCCAAACGGGGTCACGCGGTCACGCTCATCGAGCAGGACCCCGCCGTCCTGGAGATCGCCAAGGAGTGGGCCCCGGACGTCGACCACCTGATCGGCGACGCGTGCGAGCCGTGGGTGCTGGAGAAGGCGCAGCTCAACACGGCCGACGTGGTCGTGGCCGCGACCGGTGACGACGAGGACAACCTGGTCACGGCGCTGCTCGCGAAGCAGGAGTACGGGGTCCCCCGCGTCCTCGCCCGCGTGAACCATCCCGACAACGAGTGGCTCTTCACCGAGCAATGGGGCGTCGACGCTGCGGTCTCGCCGCCCCACATCCTCACCGCCATGGTGGAGGAGGAGGTGACGGTCGGGGACCTGGTGCGCCTGCTGCCGCTCGAGCGGGGAGGGATCTCGATCGTCGAACTCACGATCCCCGGCGAATCGCCGTCGGCGGGCCGGCCGCTGTACGAGCTGCGTCTGCCGCCGGACGCCACGATCGTCGCGATCATCCGGGAGGGGCACGTCGTGATCCCGCAACCCGAGACCGTCATCACGGACGGCGACGAGGTGCTCGCGCTCACGATCCCCGACGCCGAGAGCGCCCTCCGCGCGGTCGTCCTGGGGGAGGAGTTGGCCTAGCTCTTCGTCCCGTCCGAAGGTTCGTCGGCCTTCGCGTCGGCGGCCCACCGGTACCCGACGCCCGGATCGGTAACGATCACCATGGGCCGGCTCGCGTCAGGTTCGACCTTCTTGCGGAGCTGGCTGATGAACACGCGAAGCACCTCAACGTCCTCCTGATACCCGGCGCCCCACACGCGCTCGAGGAGCCAGCGGTGCGTAAGGAGCTTCCCGGGATGCTCCGCCATCGCCTCGAG
>DATEQE010000149.1:0-2687 GCA_035272825.1 Actinomycetota bacterium | reverse complement strand
GCTCGGCCGCATCGAGCAGGGGTACGGACGGTCCGAGGACCTCCCCCTCCTGGACGAGCTCGGCGAGAACATCCTGTTCAAGTCCTTCTGCGCGCTCGCGGACGGCGCGGTGAGCCCGATCCAGTCGAGCCTGAAGTACTTCCGCGGCGAGTACGAAGCCCACATCGCCGAACGCCGCTGCCCGTTCACCGGTGTCGGGCCGGGCGGCGAGACCCCGACGAACTCGAGCGATGCGACGGCGAACGACGCCGGTCTGACCGAGGCGCTCAGGTGAGCACTCCGCGGCCGCGGGACGAGCCGGTCACGCTCACGGTGGACGGGTCGGAGGTCATCGTCCCGAAGGGGACGCTGATCATCCGGGCCGCCGAGAACCTCGGGATCGAGATCCCCCGGTTCTGCGACCACCCGTTCCTGGATCCGATCGGCGCGTGCCGCCAGTGCTACGTCGAGATCGAGGGGCAGCGCAAGCTGTTCACCTCGTGCACGACCGAGGTCGCGCCGGGCATGGTGGTGCGGACCCAGAACACGTCGGACGAAGCCCACCGGGCCCAGGTCGCGAACCTGGAGTTCCTGCTGCTGAACCACCCGCTCGACTGCCCGATCTGCGACCGCGGCGGCGAATGCCCGCTGCAGGACCAGGCGATGGCGTTCGGTCCCGGCGAGAGCCGGTATACCGAGCCCAAGCGCACGTACGAGAAGCCGATCGCGCTCTCGCCGCTCGTCAAGCTCGACCGCGAGCGCTGCGTCCTGTGCGCGCGCTGCACCCGCTTCTGCGACGAGATCAGCGGCGACCGGTTCATCGAGCTGTTCGCGCGGGGCGCGGGCGAACGCGTCTCGATCGCGGCGGGCGAGGACTTCCGGTCGCCGTTCTCCGGCAACACGGTGCAGATCTGTCCCGTGGGGGCGCTCACGGCCGAGCCCTATCGCTTCGTCGCCCGGCCCTTCGACCTCACGACGACGGACTCCGTCTGTCAGCACTGCAGCGCCGGGTGCAACGTCCGCGTCGACCTGCGCCGTGGTTCGGTCGTGCGCGTCCTCGCCCGCGACAACGCCGACGTGAACGACGCCTGGACCTGCGACAAGGGGCGGTTCGCGTTCCGGCACGCCGACCTGCCGGGGCGCGTCACGGTGCCGCTGATCCGCGATCGCGGGCTCGAACCCGCCTCGTTCGACGAGGTCTTCGCCCGCATCGCCGAGTGGTCGCGCGACGGCCGCGTCGCGTTCCTGTCGGGGGGCCGCCTCCCGGACGAGGACGCCTACGCGCTCGCCAAGCTCGCGCGGGTGGCGTTCGGGACCAACGACCTGGACCACCGCCGAACGTTCCACGGCGGCCACGCGGAGCTGCTGGCCGCGGCGTCGCCGCTCGACACGACCTACCGCGACGTGGAGCGCGCGAAGGCGATCCTCGTCGCCGGGCTGGACGCCGAGCAGGAGGTGCCGATCCTGAACCTGCGGATCCGCAAGGCCGCCCGCAGGGGCGCCGCCGTGTTCGTGATCCACCCGCGCCGGACGCGCCTGTGGGACGTCGCCGAACACACCCTCTGCCTCCCCGAACACCAGACGTACGTGCTGGAGCGGATCCACGACGGCGACGCGCCCGAGGACTCGTTCGAGGGCCGTGTGAGCGAGGCCCTGCGCGGGGCGGACGGCGAGGCCGTTGTGCTGGTTGGCGAACGCCTCACCGAGCATCCGCTGGCCGCCGACGTCGCGCTGACGGTCGCCCAGAGGTACGGGGCCCGGATGGCGCTGGTCCCGCGCCGCGCCGGCGATCGTGGGGCCCTCCGCGCCGGCGTCCACCCGTTGCTCCTGCCCGGCGGCCGCCGCGTGAACGATCAAGCCGAGCGGGGGGAGATCGAGGGCTCGTGGGCGAGCCTTCCCGCGGAACGCGGACGTTCGACCCGGCAGATCCTCGAGGCGTGCGCGAACCGCGAGATCGACGTCCTGTTCCTGATCGGCATCGATCCGCTCCGGGACATCCCGGACGCCGATCTGGTCCGGCGGGCGCTCTCCAACACGCGCCACGTGGTGGTGCAGTCGCTCGAGCTCGGCTCGCTCGAGCCGTTCGCGGACGCCTTCCTCCCGGCGGCCGCATGGATCGAACGCGAGGGTCACGCGACCGACTGGGAGGGCAGGTCGCAGCCGATCCACCCCGTTCGTGGCCCCGCCGGTGTGTCGCGGGCGGACTGGGAGATCTTCGCGGGGCTGGCCGAGGCGATGGGACGCCCGATCGGGTTCGAGGACCTCGGGGAGCTCAGGGCGGAGGCCGCACCCCTGCTCGAGCCGCGCTCGGTGACCTCGCGATCGACCGCGTGGACCGGGACCGGACGGCCGCAGCGGCTGGGCGAGCTCACCCTGTTGTCGTACCCGCTGCTCGTGGACGAGGGGCGGCTGTCCGAGGGGGCGGACGAGCTGAAGACCGCCCTCGGGCAGGACCCGTTCGTGGAGCTCCACCCCGAGGACGCCGACAAGCGCGGGCTCGTCGACGGCGGGCGCGCGACCGTGACGACCGACGCGGGGGAGGCGGTGCTCGACGTGCGCGTCACGGAGCACGTCGCGCAGGGCGCGGCGTTCGTGCCGTTCAACCAGCCCGGGCTCGCCGCGAACGAGCTGCTGAGCGGATCGTTCACGACGGCCGTCCGGATCGAGCCCGCGGTCGCGGAGCCCGCGGTCGCGCAGGCGGAAGCCGC
>DATEQE010000148.1:0-2988 GCA_035272825.1 Actinomycetota bacterium | reverse complement strand
AGTTCCTGCGGGAGATCGCGAAGGCCCCGGCCTCGTAAGCTGGGGCCGCCGGCCCCCGCGGACGAGGGCCGTCGAAGCATCGGAAGGCGAAGGAGAGGCACCGAACATGAAGCAGGGCATCCATCCCGACTACGTGGTCGCGACCGTGCACTGTTCCTGCGGGAACACGTTCACGACCCGGAGCACCAGGTCCGAGCTGCGCGTGGAGATCTGCTCGAACTGCCACCCGTTCTACACGGGCAAGCAGAAGCTGGTCGACACGGGCGGGCGGGTCGAGCGGTTCCAGCGTCGCTACGCGAAGCAGCAGGCCGAGCAGGCCGCGGCGGTCAAGGAGCGAGAGGCGTTGGGCAAGCCAGTCCTCTCGCTGCCCGAGCAGCCGGCCGAGGCCACGCCCGCCGAGACCGACAAGGGCTGACCCGGCCGCGATGGCCGACGAAGCCACCCCACCTGCCCACTTCTACGGCGGTCAGGCCGTCGTCGAAGGGGTGATGATGCGTGGCCGCGACGTCTGGGCCGTCGCCATCCGCAGGCCGGCCGGGGATCTGCACATCGAGTCGCACGACATCGACTCGGTGGCCAAGCGTCATCCGGCGCTGGCGAAGCCGTTCATCCGCGGTGTGATCGCGCTCGGGCAGGCCCTGGCGATCGGGTTCCGCGCGCTGTCGGTCTCGGCGCGTGAGTCCGTGCCCGAGGACGAGCGCCTCTCCTCGCGCCAGATGGGTCTGTCGATGGCGATCGCCGCGTTGATCTTCATCGGGCTCTTCATCGTCCTGCCGGCCATCGCGTTCCGATGGGTCGGGCAGAGCGTCGACTCGAGCATCATGGTGAACGCGCTCGAGGGCGTGTTCCGCGTGGCGCTGTTCCTCGGCTACCTGTTGCTGATCGGCCGTACCAAGGACATCCGCCGCGTCTTCCAGTACCACGGAGCCGAGCACAAGACCATCGCGGCGTACGAGCACGAGGAGCCGCTGGTCCCCGAGCGCGTCGACGGCTACTCGACGCTGCACGTGCGATGCGGGACGAACTTCCTCCTGCTCGTGATGGTGATCACGATCTTCGTGTTCGCGTTGTTCGGCAACCCCGGCGTCTGGTGGCGCATCGGGTCGCGGATCGTCGCGATCCCGATCATCGCGGGGATCGCGTTCGAGCTGTTGCGGCTCGGGGCACGGTTCCCGCGTTCGAGGGTGATCCACGCGCTGATGGTGCCGGGGTTGTGGCTGCAGAAGATCACCACCAAGCCCCCCGATCGTGCCCAGATCGAGGTCGCGATCGCCTCGTTCTGCGAGGTTCTGCGCCGCGAGTCGGAGCTGACGCCCGGCACCTGAGGGCTCCGAAAGGGGCCGCGCCGCGATCGGCCGAGATGCTTGCATCGCGTGCTCACGGGTGTAGCCTCCGGAACCCAGCGAGCGTTCGAGGAGGCTTCCCCATGTCCGCGACGAACCTCGACCTCCCCGTCCTGATCTCCGCCGAGCAGATCCGGCGACGGGAGTTCGTGACCATCAGGCGCGGGTACGACCCCGACCAGGTCCGGGCGTACCTCGGGCAGCTCGCCGATCAGATCGAGCTCATGCGCGTGCTGCTCCGCGACGCGCAGGCCGAGGCCCAGACCGCGCGCCGAACGACCGCACAGCCGCGCCAGGATCCCTACCAGCAGCTCGGGGAGCGGGTGGCGAGCGTGATCCGCGAGGCCGACCACGTCGCCGAGACGATCACGAGCGTGGCCCACCGCGACGCGGAACAGGTGACCCGCGAGGCCCGCGCTGACGCGGACCGGATCCGGACCGACGCCCAGGCCAAGGCCGAGGAGGCCCGATCGCGTGCGGAGACCGCCGTGCGGACCGCGCGCGAGGAGGCCGACCGGACGATCGCGGGGCTGTCGACTCGCCGCGATGCGCTCGTGGATCAGATCGCCTCGATGCAGGAGAGGCTGATCGGCGTCGCCCGTGATCTCGAGAGCGCGATGGACCTTCAGTTCACGATCCCGGACATCCCGGCGATCAAGGACCTGCTCGACGAGCCCGCCGAGGGAACAGCGGCGGACGAGAACGCCACCTCGAACGGGATCGCGCCGTCGGCCGGGGCCCCGGATGACGCCGCCGACCCGACCGGGGTGGAGGCATCCGCCGCTCGCGAACCGACGATCGTGGTGGCCGAGGCCGGCGACGACGACCCGAACATCACCGACCCGTCCTACGAAGAGCTGTGGGAGGGGACCGGCGCGGTGAAGCTCGACATCCCCGTACTCGATCTGGACTGGGGCGACATCGAGGACGAGGGCGACGACCACCCTCCGTACGCCTGAGGACCCCGGTCGCGCCGTCGTAGCCCGCATCGCATGCCTGGATAATCCAGGCATGGATCTCTCCGACCGACTCGTGGAGCTCGAGCAGCGCTACGAACGCCTCCAGGGCGAGATGGCGTCGCCCGACGTGGCGAAGGACCCCGGTCGTCTGCGCAGGCTGGGCAGGGACCTTTCCGAGCTCGGCGAGATCGTCGCGCCGTTCCGGGAGTACCGTTTGGCCCTCCAGCAGGCAGAGGAGGCGACCACCCTCGCCAAGGAGGAGCCGGACCCGGAGATGGCGGCGTTCTTGCGTGGGGAGGCCGAGACCGCCGAGGCCCGGGCCGCCGAGCTCCGCACCCGCCTGGAGGCGCTCCTCGTCCCCAAGGATCCCAACGACGGCAAGGACGTCGTGGTCGAGATCCGCGCCGGGGCCGGCGGCGACGAGGCGGCGCTGTGGGCCGGGACGCTGTACGAGATGTACCAGCACCAGGCGGAGCGCCAGCGCTGGAAGACCGAGGTGCTCTCGGCCTCGCCCTCGGACCTCGGCGGGTTCAAGGAGATCGTGCTCGAGGTCAAGGGCAGGGACGCGTACTCGCGGCTGAAGCACGAGTCCGGCGTCCACCGTGTCCAGCGCGTGCCCGTGACGGAGTCCTCCGGGCGCATCCACACCTCGACGGCGACCGTGGCGGTGCTGCCGGCGGCCGAGG
>DATEQE010000147.1:0-6699 GCA_035272825.1 Actinomycetota bacterium | reverse complement strand
ACCTCCGCGACGAGGAACTCGACGTGACGGAGCCGGTGTGATGGAAGAGCCGCTCGGCGACGACGAACGCGAGACCTTCGGGCTGGAACCCGAGGAGGCGCAGAACATCCGCGCCGACCTCGAGGACCTCGAGGGGATGCGTCGGACGTTCCAGGGCCAGGGCGTCAAGGGTGTCGTGATCGCCTGCGAGCGGTGCGAGGAGAACCACTATTACGAGTGGGACCTGCTGCTCGAGAACCTCGAGCACATGCTCCAGACCGGCGAGTCGCAGATGCACGAGCCCGCGTTCGAGGTCCGCGAGGAGGAGTACATCCAGTGGGACTACGGCAAGGGCTACGTCGACGCGCTCGCGGACACGGGCCTCGAGCCGGACAACCGCGTCGAGGTCACCCGCTGTCCCTGGTGCGAGACGCCCGCCGAGGACCACTTCCAGTTCTGTCCGCGCTGCGGCCGCTCGTTCGCGGCGGTCCGGATGTACAAGGAGCTCGTCGACCGTGGCCTGGACGAGCGCGAGGTCCGTGCGATGCTCGTGCGCGCCGGGTTCGAACCCTTCTGAGCCGACCGATCATCGCCCGCGAGGGCGCTCGAGGACGCACTCGTCCGGCGACTTGTCGTCGCGGAGGCCCTTGAACGAGGGCGCGCGCATCTTCTTCGTGCTCTTGGTGATCTCGAGGTACTCGACCTCGCAAACGAGCTCGGGCTCCACGAACGTCGCACCCCTGACCTTGGCGAGCTCGGGGTCGTCGATCGGTGGCGTCGGCCGCTTCAGCGGCGCGAGCGCCTCGAGCACTCGATCGAGCGTGGCGCGCGTGAACCCCGTGCCGACCTGCCCGATCCACAGCAGTTGCCCGTCGTCGTAAGCGCCGACCAGCAGCGCGCCGAACGTCCCCGACCTGCCGCCTTGACCCGGGGTCCAACCCAGGATCACGCAGTCCTGCGAGTTGGTCAGCTTGATCTTCCGCCAGTCGGGCGAGCGCCGACCGGGCTGGTACGTCGAGCCGGTGCGCTTGGCGACCACGCCCTCGAGGCCGAGCTCGCGGGCGACCTCGGCGAACGCCTTCCCGCCTCCCTCGACGTAGGTGACCACCTGGAGCCGGTGGTCCTGCTCGACGATCGTCTCCAGCAGCTCGCGCCGCTCCTCGAGCCCGAGGCCGGTCAGGTCGTGACCGTCGAGCCACAGCAGGTCGAACGCGACGAGCGCGACCGGGATCTTGCTCGAGATCCGTTTGATCTCGCGCTCGTTCGACAGGTTCATCCGCTGTTGGAGCGCCTCGAACGAGTTCTTCCCGTCCTCGTCGAACGCCACGATCTCGGCGTCGAGCACCGCGTTCACCTGGTCGACGAGCTCGTGGATCATCCGAAGCTCCGGGTATTTCTCGGTGACGTCCCGCCCGTTGCGCGTCACCAGGTGCGTGGCGTCGGTCGCCATCGGCGTCACCGAACGGATCCCGTCGAACTTCGGCTCGAACCACCAGTCGTCGCCGTCGAACGCCTTCCAGCCGCCTTCGGCGAGCATCGGCGGGAACGCGGGGGGCGAGGGGATCAGAGGGGCGTCCTGGTGGGACGCGAGGAAGGCGAGCCAGTCGGTCCGCGTCCTGACGACGTGGTACTCGAGCCCCGGGTAGCGCCTGCCGTGCAGGCGGAAGCTCACCTTGGAATCGGTCCACTCGACCGGCTCGTACCACCCGTCGTCGAAGATCCGCACCTCGCCCGCGCCATAGTGGCCGTCGGGGATCGTGCCCGAGAACGATCCGTACTCGAGCGGATGGTCCTCGGTGCGCACGGCCAGGCGCCTGTCGCCCGGCCGGGTCGGCAGCCCGCGGGGCACGGCCCACGAGGGGAGCGCGCCGTCGCGTTCGAGCCGGACGTCGTAGTGCAGGCGCGTCGCGCGGTGCTTGTGGATCACGAACGAGTTCCCCCCGCCCTCGGCGCCGCCGGGGGGCGGCTCGGTGGTGCCCTCGGGCCCGAACGTCCGCTTGCGCAGGTACTCGCCCAGGTCCGGGTCCTTCGAGGCCGCGATGACCTCCTCGGAGGACCGGTGCCGTGATGATCCGCCGACCTCGATCGCCTTGTGTGACGGCAGACCCACCGCCTCGAGCGCGGGTCCGAGCACCTGCGGCGACGTCCGCACGCCCTCGAACAGATCACCCAGCTTCTTGAAGCGCTCCCACACGTTGTCGATCCGGAAGTCTTGCGGCGTCACGCCGGCGTCGACCTCCTCCCACCGGAGCGGTGTCGAGGCCGTCGCGCCGGCCTCGGGGCGCAGCGAGTACACCGCGGAGATGTTCGCGCCCCGGCGGTTCATGTTGTGGTCGATGAAGACCTTGCCGGTGCGCTTGTCGATCTGCCACGCCATCGTCACGTGCTCGCGGTCGGCGTGTTCGATCGTCCGTCCGAGCGTGCCGACGAAGTCGCGCACCTGGTCGTAGGACCAGCCGGGCTCGACCGGCACGTAGATCTGGATGCCCGTCGCGCCCGACGTCTTGGGGTACCCGGTGAGCCCGAGCGCACCGAGCGCCGCCCGGACGTGACGCGCGACGATCAGGACGTCCTCGAAGCTCGCACCCATCGGGTCGAGGTCGAAGAACAGATAGTCGGGCGTGTCGATCGTCACGCACCGCGAATGCAGTGGGTGCATCTCGATGCAGCCGAGGTTCGCGACGAACAGGAGCGTGGAGAGGTCGTTCACCATCAGGTACCCGATCACGCCGTCCTTGCTGTCGTCGCTCTGGACGGGGCAGCGCGCGATCCACTCCGGCGTGTGCGACGGCGCCGTCTTCTCGTAGAAGAACGGTCCCGCGATCCCGTCGGGCATCCGCTTCATCGTGAGCGGGCGCTCCCGCAGGTAGGGCAGGATCAGGTCGGCGACGTTGAAATAGTAGGCGACGAGATCGCCCTTGGTGTAACCCTCGACGGGCCAGAAGACCTTGTCGAGGTTCGACAGCCGCAGCTCGCGGCCGTCGGTCTCCATCCACCATGCGTCGCCGCGCTTCTCGACCGGGAGCGGCGTCGGGAACTCGACGGTGAAGGCGGTGCCGCCGGACGCCTTCTTGCGCGGGGACATCCCGCCAGGGTAGCCGTCAGACCCTGGTCAGCACTGCGCGGCACCGGTCAGGGTGGGGACCTCGGTGTTCTTCCGGAAGAAGGACCTCGCGATCTGGTCGAGTCCGGGGACCGTCGAGTCGATCCTCACGTCGATCGCGGTGGCCTTGAACGTGGGCGCGTCGGCCGTTCCCGCTGTCACGAGATCGACGGTGTCGGTGAACGAGATCGTGCCGAACGTGGGGACCTCGAATTGGTCGCTGATCACCAGGGTTCCCGTTCCGCCCTCCATGTCCGCGTCGTGTCGATGTCGAAGTCGAACGGGCCCCCCTGCACGGTGTAGGTCCACACGCCCTGGACCCCGTCGCACGAATAGAACGCCGCCGCCAACCCCGCCGAGGCCTGCGCCTGGGTGTCGACCGACACCGGACCGCCGAACGCACCGCCGGCGGTCTCGCCGGTGGGCCCGGTCGCTGTCGGCCCCGTCGCCGTCGGGCCGGTCGCCGGCGTGCCCCGAGGCAACGGGCGGGGTCAAGCCGGAGGTCGGGGGGTCGAACCGGGCCGGTTTCCGCGGGACATGTCCGCGACGACGGCTAGAATCGCGGTCCCGAGCGTCGAGCGGACGCCCAGGCACGAGGAGCGCGCATGCCGCCCAGAGCGATGTGGAAAGGGGCCATCTCGTTCGGCCTCGTCACGATCCCGGTCGCCGTCTACCCGGCCACCGAGGAGAAGTCGCTGAAGTTCAACCAGCTCCACGACGAGGACATGGGCCGGATCCGGTACAAGCGCGTGTGCTCGGTCGACGGCGAGGAGGTCGAGTTCGACCACATCGTCAAGGGGTACGAGGTCGAGAAGGACAAGTACGTGGTCATGACCGACGAGGACTTCGACGCGGTCCCGGTCGAGTCGAGCCGCGCGATCGACATCCAGCAGTTCGTCGACCTCGAGGAGATCGACCCGATCCTGTTCAAGAAGTCCTATTACCTCGTCCCGGACGAGACCGGGGCCAAGGCCTACGCTCTGCTGCGCAAGGCGCTTTCGGACGAGCGCAAGGTCGGGATCGCGAAGGTCAGCTTCCGCGACAAAGAGCACCTGTCCGCGCTCCGGTTCAAGGACGACGTGTTCGTCCTCGAGACGATGTACTGGCCCGACGAGGTCCGGGCGGCCGAGTTCGACACCGTGCCGGCCGACGAGAAGGTCCGCGAGAACGAGGTCGACATGGCGCGGTCGCTGATCGAGAGCCTCTCCGAGCCCTGGAACCCCGAGGCCTTCACGGACGCCTACCGCGAGGCGATGCTCGAGATCGTCGAGAAGAAGCTCGCCGGCGAGCCGATCGAGGCACCGCCCGAGGAGGCGCCCGCGCGGGTCGTGGACCTGATGGAGGCCCTCAAGGCCTCGGTCGCGGCGGCCAAGGAGAAGACGCCGTCCGCGGGAGGCGCAAAGCGGAGCGGCGCGAAGCGACCGGCGGCCAAGAAGCCCACGGCCAAGCGCGCCGCGGCCACGAAGAAGGGCGCGCCGCGCAAGAAGGCGTCCGGTGAGTGACGAGGGGCGAGTGACGCGGATCGGCGCGGGCTGGGCGCTCGCGGGCTAGGCTGGGCGCGTCCACGCACTCGGGAGCGCCGTGAAGCTCGTCGTCGCGATCGTCAAGCCGCACCGGCTCGACGAGGTCAAGGAGACGCTCCAGGACCTCGGCGTGCACGGGCTCACGACGACCGACGTCGAGGGGTTCGGGCGACAGCGCGGGCACACCGAGATCTACCGGGGCGCCGAGTACCAGGTCGACTTCGTCCCGAAGATCAAGGTCGAGGTGCTCTGCGACGACGAGCAGGTGGACGGCGTCGTTGACGCGCTCGCGAAGTCCGCTCGCACCGGCAAGATCGGCGACGGCAAGATCTGGGTGACGCCGGTCGACCAGGTGCTCCGGATCCGGACGGGTGAGATGGGTCCCGACGCCCTCTAGCGTGAGCGAGCGGCCCGCGCCGGTCGGCCGGCTCCTCGAGGATCTCCGCTCGCTCGATCGCGCCTACTCCACCGGTCATCACGGCCGGTGGTCGGGGCGCCGCCGCGCCGAACTCGTCGATGCGTGCATCCGCGACCTCGCGTCCGACGCCCCGATGCCGGAGGACGTCGCGCTCATCGCGCTTGGCGGGTACGGACGGGGGGTGCTCGCCCCCGGCTCCGACCTCGATCTGCTGATCCTGCACGACGGGTCGTCGACGCCCGACGTCGCGGCGCTCGCCGAGCACCTCCTGTACCCCCTGTGGGACGCCGGGCTCCGCGTCGGTCACGCGGTCCGAACACCGGGCGCCTGCGTCGAGATCGCGGCCGAACGGCTCGACGCGACCACCGCCATGCTCGACGGCCGGGTCCTGGCGGGGTCCGGGTCCTCGTGGGGCGACGTGCGCTCGGTGCTGCTGGAGCTCGTTCGCGGCGACCCCCGCGCGTTCGCCGAACGCCTGGCGGCCGACCGCGAGGCTCGGCGCGACCGGTTCGGGTCGGTGTCGTCGCTCCTCGAGCCCGAGCTCAAGGAGGGCGTCGGGGGTCTCCGGGACGTCCACGCGCTGGCCTGGCTCCAGACCGCGATCGGCCCTCCGCTCGAGGACGCGGGGATCCTGCGCGAGTCGGAGCGTCGTTCGGTGCAGGGGGCCGAGGAGTTCCTCACCCGTGTCCGCGGCGCGTTGCACCTGGAGAGCGGCCGGGGTTCGGACCGGCTCCTCGCGGAACTCCAGCCGTCGATCGCGCCGGCCATGGGCTTCGCGGACGAGCCCGGGCTCCCCGCGGTCGACGGGCTGATGCGTTCGGTGTTCGAGCAGGCGCGCCAGGTCGAGCACGTCTCGGCCTCGGTGTTCAATCGGTTCCTGCGAGGTTCCTCGCTGTCGGCTCCGCTCGATGCCACACCGGAGGGGATCCTCCGCGCGTTCGCCCCGCTCGCGCGCGACGGGGACGTGATGCCGGCCGCCTCGCTCGACGCCTTGGCGGCGGTGTCGATCGACGCCGACCTGCCGTGGACCGAACCGATCCGAGCGGCGTTCCTCGAGCTCCTCCGGTGCGGCCCGGGGGCGGCCGACGGGCTCGAGACCCTCGACCGCGTCGGCCTCCTCGAACGCTTCGTGCCGGCGTGGGGGCCGGTCCGGTGCCGGCCGCAGCGCGACCCGTACCATCGGTCCTCGGTCGACGTGCACCTGCTCGCCTCGTTCGCCGACGTCGCTCGGCTGCTGGACGATCCGGGCGACGACCCTTCCGTGGCGCTCGCGGTGGAGGCGGTCCGCGACACCGACGCCCTGCGCCTGGGCGCGCTCCTGCACGACATCGGCAAGACCGGCGAGGGCCACCACGTCGAGGTCGGGACGCGCGTGGCCGGGGAGACGCTCGAGCACATGGGCGTGTCGGGCCCGACGGCCGACCTCGCGCGGTTCCTCGTCGCGGAGCACCTCCTCCTCTCGGACACGGCCTCGCGTCGCGATCTGGACGACGAGCGCCTGATCGTCGGCGTTGCCGATCGCGTCGGGGATCCCGGGCGCCTGGCCGCGCTGTACCTCCTCACGATGGCCGACGCCGAGGCAACCGGGCCGCTCGCGTGGACGCCGTGGCGCGCGACCCTGGTCCGCGAGCTCGTCGCAAAGGTCCGGCACGTCCTCGATCGCGACGCCGTGGGTT
>DATEQE010000146.1:0-2780 GCA_035272825.1 Actinomycetota bacterium | reverse complement strand
TATCGACAGGATGGCCTCCACGGGTCCGAGGAACCCGAAGGCGCGTCCGAGCACACCTCGATCGAGCAACCGCGCACCGGACGATCGTGGGGAACGCTGCATGATCCCCGGCTCGGCCTTCTCGGCGCCGAGCGCAAGGGCGGGCAACAGGTCCGTGCCGATGTCCAGGGCGAGGACCTGGAGCACCGAGATCATCAGGGGGATCGACCCCGCCGACAGGGCCCAGACGGCGAACGGCGTCAACTCGGCCACGTTGTCGGTGAGGTGATAGGTGAGGAAGCGCTTGATGTTGTCGAACGCCGCTCGGCCCTCCCGAACGGCCTCCACGATGTGCGCGAAGTTGTCGTCGAGGAGCACGAGGTCCGCGGCCTCACGGGCGACGTCGGTCCCGGTCTTGCCCATCGCGATGCCGATGTCGGACCGCCGAAGGGCGGGGGCGTCGTTCACCCCGTCTCCGGTCATCGCGACGACCTCGCCACGGTCCTGCAGCGCGCGCGCAATCCGGAGCTTCTGTTCGGGCGCGATGCGGGCGAGGACGACCTCATGGGTCGACATGAGGGTCCCGAGCGCCTCGTCGGAGACCGGGAGCTCCGATCCGATCATTACCGTGTGCGCCGCGATTCCAGCGCTACGGGCAACCGACATCGCGGTCGCGGGGTGATCGCCGGTGATCATCACGATCCGGATGCCGGCCCGCCTCGCCACCCGGACGGCATCCGGGACCTCCGGACGGACCGGGTCGGCCATCCCCACGAGCCCGAGGAACTCCATCTCGACCTCGGTCTCGCGGGCAGTCTCCGGCACGCCGCCCTCCAGCTCGCGTCGTGCGAACGCGAGCACACGCATGCCCTTCACGGCGAGCGAATCGACCTCGGCCAGGATCCGCTGTTCCTCCTCAGGGGTGAGCGGCACCGAGTTCGAGTTCACTCGAACCGCCTTGCAGAGCGGCACGATCGCCTCAGGCGACCCCTTGGCGAGTACCAGGTGCGAGCCCGACGGGAGCAGGTGGACGGTGCTCATACGTTGACGTTCGGATTCGAACGGGAATTCGCGGACACGCGGTGCCGAGCGCTCCGCGGCCTCGCGTTCCAGGCCGCCTTTGCGGGCCAGGACCAGGAGGGCGCCCTCGGTCGGATCCCCGACGCATCTCCAGCGGTCGTCGCGCTGCTCCACGCGCGCGTCGCCGCACAGGGCCGACGCCTCCAGCAGGGGCTGAACGTCTGCGCGCTCGTCCCCCGAGAGCGGCCGGCTCAGCTCGGATACGATCGTCCCGTTCGGCTCGTAGCCGGAGCCGGTCGCCGCGTAGCGACGGTGAGGGAGCACAATCGCTCGGGCCGTCATCTGGTTCGTCGTGATCGTTCCGGTCTTGTCCGAGCAGATGACCGTGGTCGAGCCGAGCGTTTCGACTGACTCGAGCCGCCGGACGAGCGCCCCCTTGTGCGCCATGCGTGTCGCACTCATCGCGAGGGAGAGCGAGAGCGTCGGCAGGAGCCCTTCGGGCACCAGGGCGACGATCACCCCGACCGAGAACAAGAAGCCGTCGCGCGCCGGCATCCCGAGCACGACCGCGATGCCGAAGAACGCGACGCCCGTCCCGACGGCGAACAGCGCGATCACACGGACCGCACGGTTCAGCTGCACGCGGAGCGGTGTGGGCCGCCGGACGATTTGCCCCGTCAACGTCGAGATCCCGCCCAAGCGGGTCCGGGGGCCGGTCGCCACGACGAGGGCCGTGCCCGAACCCGAGACGACGAACGTCCCCGCGAAGACGACGTTGGAGACCTCGAGCGGGTCTGGGGGCTCGTGGGAGATCGGCCCCGAGGTTCGCGGAAGCGGTTCGGATTCACCGGTTAGGGTCGACATGTCGACCCTGAGCTCCGAGGAACGGATCACGCGTGCGTCGGCCGAGATCCGGTCGCCCTCCTTAAGCAGGACCACATCGCCAGGGACGAGCTCGGACGCGGGCACCGTGCGCTTCCGGGCCGCTCGACGCACGACGGCCGTCTCCGGGAGCAGAGCCGACAGGGCCCGCACCGCGCGCTCGGCTCGGTATTCCTGGAGGAAGCTGAAGGCCCCGTTCACGAGGATCACGACGACGATCGCGACGCCCAGCGCCGGCATCCCGCCGATGAACGCGAGCCCGGCCGCAACCCAAAGCATGAGCGCGAAGAAATGGAAGAGCTGGCCCGCGAACTGCCGCGGCAGACTCGGTCCGCGCGGCATCGGCAGCTCGTTCGGACCGGTGCTCGCCAAACGCGCCGTCGCATCCTCGACGGAGAGGCCCTCTCGGGAGGAATGCAGCAACTCGAATGCGCTCGCCACGTCGAGCGCAGCCGCGCGGAGCAGGAGCTCGTTCGATCTGCCCCTGCCGTCGCGGGTGCGATCGGTTTCCGCTATCCGAGACCACGGCACCGGACCCATCACCGCCTCCCCCACGACCATAGAGCAGACCTACTCAACCCGGGCTCGGGCCGCTCGGCCTCAGCCGAGCGGGGCCTTCGGCGCCCCGCGTTGGACGATCTCAGTAGCAGTCAGCCGGCCCGGATCCCGAAGACGGGAGCGCCGCGGCCGGGGCACCGCGCGAACCTGCTCCACGTCCTGATGCTGCCCGACGTCGAGCGAGCCGACAGGATCGGCGAGTTCTGGGGCTACCCGCAGAGTCGCGCCTTCGCCGAACTCCTGATCGACTGCGGGGAGGATCGGGCGCTGAGCGGTGCTCGTCGGGATGCTGCGGGAGGCAGACTGATCGTGACGCTTGGCGATGGGCCGGACACTGGCGG
>DATEQE010000145.1:0-7513 GCA_035272825.1 Actinomycetota bacterium | reverse complement strand
CGGCCGTCCCCTCCACCGAGCCCACGATACGCCGGGCCCTGCCGGCACGCACCGGACATCGAACGCGCCGATACGCTGGTCCGATGCCGTTCGGTCGCTACACCGTGCTGGACGAGGGCGAGCCGGTTGGGACCGAGGAGTTCCGGTGCGCCTCCGGTCCGGTGGGTTGGCGCTCGTTCAGCCAGGTCCAGACGTCGGAACCGTCACCCCACGGCGAGACGCTGGACTTCGCGGTGGACGCCGCGTGGCACCTCGCCCGCGTCCGGATCGACACCGGCGAGCACGACCTGCTGCTCGAACCCGCGCAGGGAGGCGACGCGCTCCGGGGCTTCCGGGACCGGCGGCCGATCGAGATCGGGTACGGCCCCGACGTCCACCTCGACTACTTCACGCCCACCACGAACGCGATCACGACGCACCGCCTCGGCGGCACCGCGGAGATCGACGTCGTCTACCTCGAACCGGTCACGCTCGAGCCGAGCCGCGTCCGCCAGCGCTACGAGCTCGTGGCCGACGAACGCGTCGGGACGCCCGTGGGCACGTTCGACGCGACCCGGTGGCGCTTCACGGCGCTGGAGTCGAGATGGACCTCGGACCTGTGGGTCGCGGGCGACATCGTCGTGCGCTACGAGCGCCTGTTCGAGCTCGAGTGGCTCGACCCGGGCGCCAGCGGTCCACGGCCGATCCCATGAGGAGGACGGCGGTCGACGTCAGGGCACGGGCGCGGTGACGGGCGTCGGCTTGCGCCAGCTCGTGTTCTTGCGCCAGATCACGTAGGTGATCGCTCCGAGCGGGATCTGGATCCCGTAGGTGAGCGCTCGGAAGACCAGCACGGCCGCCGTCACCTGGGCGTGGAAGACGTCGGTCGGGACGTCGGCATGACCCCGGCCGGCGAGGATCAGCCCGCCGATGTACGCGACCTCGACGATCCCGAGTCCGCCCGGCGTGATCGGCACCGCGGTGAGCAACCGAGCGAACGCGAACACGCCCAGCACCTGTGCCCAGTTGACCTCGGCGTCCGACACGCCGACGAACCGGAGCGCGAGCAGCAGCACGAGGTACAGCGAGAGGTGGCTGATGATCGTGGTGCTCGTCAGCCAGAACCAGCGTTCGACGAGGAAGTCGATCGTGTTCCGCCGGAACCGCACCACCGCCTCGCCCCAGTCGAACGTGCGCGATCGGCGGAACCGGCGCGCGACCCACGTCGCCGCTCGCCCGAGGCCGGACCCGATCGCCCTCGCGAACCGCTTCTTCCACATCAAGAGCCCGAACAGCACCACCGCCCCGATCAGGATGAGGATCCCGACGATCGACGCCCCGATCAGCGATCCGCTCGCGCGGCGGGTCACGATGATCAAGAGCAGCGCGATCGCCGGGAGCGCGAGCTTCGCGAAGATGTTCAGGACGGAGGTCACGGCGACCGAGAGGCCGACGTCCGTCTTGGAGAAGCCCCAGGCACGGTACATCTCGTAGCTGACGGCGATCGAGACGTAGCCCCCGCCCGGCATCGTGTTCGCGACCGTCGTCGACGTCTGGTTGTTGACCGCGGCCTGCCACAGACCGAGGTTCGGGATCGACACCATGTTCGCCCACCAGTAGGTGAGGAGGTTCAGGGCCGTCGCCGCGAGCAGGAACAGGAGCTCGAGGGGCGTCATGTCCCTGATCTCCGTCCAGACCTCGGAGTAGTTCGCGATCTTGGGGATCGCGTAGAGGAAGCTGATCGCGACGACCGCGACGGCAAGCACGATCTGGACGACGCGCCAGACCGGACGCTTGCGCTTTGGCGCGCTCATGCCGAGATGGCCGTCCTCCGGCGGTGCGTCGACGTCGGTCACCTCGAGGCCCGGAAGCGCCGAGGCTCGGTCGCGCCTATGCGTACCGGCCGCACGCGAGGCAGGCGTACCACCCCGCCCGATCCTGCAGCGCGAACGTCGTCTGGCGTCCGCAGTGCCCGCAGGTGCGCGTCTGGAACGCGGGGAGGTCGCTCCCCTGCTGGACGATCCGCTTGGTGACGGCGCGAAGGACATCGAACGCGGGTGGGTTCGTGGTCCGATCCATCTTCACCTCCGTTCACCTCGTCACGGTGGTCGGTCGGGCACCTCGGCCTTTCGGAGGCCGGTCCGTGTCCGCGATCAGGTGGTCGGTCGCCGTGAGTTCGAAGATCCTGCGAACGGGGGCGGGGGTGTTGACGAGCCGGAGCTCCTTGCCCCAGTCCTGTGCCCGATGTTCGAAGTCCATCACCGCGAGCCACGCGGCGCCGTCCATGAACGTGACGTCGCCGAGATCCATGACGACGTCGAGCCGCTGGGTCTCGCCGATCAGGTCATCGAGTGACGAGATCGCGGACACGTCGAAGCGCCCGGACAGGCGGAGGTGTGCGGCGCCGTTGGACGACTCGACGCGAACGGAGAAGGCTTCCGAGGGAACCCGCATCGCGGCTCCCTTCCTGGAGGACGAGGCCCTCCTGCCTGGGAGCTAGTCTCTGGGCTCCGATGCGCCCCGTCGGCAGGCGCCTGCGGGCCGGGATCTGAGGTCCGCGCAACGTACCCTACGCCTGGTTGTCCGAACGCGCAATGGGACGACCGGCCCGAGACGGCGCACCAGACGCGGTACACAGCGCTGCCGCGCAGGGTTCGCCGTCGCATTGCGAGCGCGTTGCAACGTGAGATGATGGAGTGACGCACCGCCCACAGGAACGTTTGCGCAGAGGCCGTGAGCGCTCCTCCGAATGAGGAGGCACGATGACCACCCTCACGGACCCGGTCGAACTCGACGATCTTGTGAGCCGTTCGTCGGGCGCGCGGTGATGCGGCCTCGAGACCCCGAGGCGACGACGAACTTCTTCCGAACCGAGCTCGGCAAGACACTGCGCGTCGACGAGACCGACGAGGGAGCGATCAGCGTCGACATCCTCAAGGACGGCGTGTGGTCCGAGGCGCCGCGCGGGATGATCGGGCTCCGGTTGTCGCCGGGCAGCCGGGGGCTGACCACCGCCGAGATCCTCGCGCTCCCAACCTAGACACGCGATCGAACGAGCGCCGTTGCGCGCATTCGATGCGACGACGATCGTCCCGGACTCGACGACGACATGGCCCCGAACCCCCGGGTGCGGGACACGGGGCTCGTGCTCGGGGACACGCAGGCCCAGGACCGGGCAGGTCCCGTCCGCCCGCGCCGGCGTCGGCCGTCAGCGCTCGGAAAGCACGGTCCTCACGTCGGGGAGAGCGAGGAAGCTCGCGCGGAGCTCCTCGTCGTCGATCGTCTCCGTGATCGCGGAGACGATCGACGCGGCCTCGGCCCGCAGGGCGGCAGCTTCGGCGGCGTCGCCACGATCGGCCGCGATACGGCTCAGCTCCCAGTCGATCTCCCACAGCAGGCGTCGGTAGCCCATTTCCTCGGCGCGGGACCTCGCCTCCCGAAGCAGGGGCTCCGCCTCCTCCGGGCGCTCGGAGGCGATGAGCGCCCGCGATTTGAGCAGGAGGGCCGCAGGGAGGAACTGACGCAGCTCGTGCCGATGCAGCCACGCGATCACCGCGTCGGCGATCTCCACGGCCCCGACGTGGTCTCCCCGTGCCACCGCAAGCTGCCCTCGGAGGATGTCGACGTGCGCGCCCGCGGCGCCTCGGACCGGGCCGGGCAGCCGCCCCAGGTCCGCGTGGGCGATCACGGACTCCGCCTGATCGGGCTCGCCCGCGACGAACAGGATCTCCGCCTTCGACACCATCGCCATGGGGACGGCGAGGGGGGTCTGACCCTTCGCGATCTCGAGTCCCCGGTCCGCGAGCTCGATCCCCCGCTCGATCTGCCCGAGCCGGGCGTACTGGACGCCCAGATCGGCACGCGCGGCCGACTGCGGGATCAGGAACCCGGCTTCCTCGGACCGCTGGATGCACTCACGCATCCTGGCCATGGCCCGGCCCACGTTGCCCTGTTCCACGTCCACGAGATACGCGTTGAACAGACTGTGAGCCTGCCCCCACGGGTTGCCGATCTCCTCGGAGATCGCGTAGGCCTCGTCGTAGAGGGCCAGGGCTTCCTCCGGCTCACCGCCCAACGCCAGCAGCGCCGCGGTGCCGATGAGGTTCTCGCTCAGCATGGGCAGGTTGCCGATCTCCCTCCAGATCGGCCTCGCCTCCTCCAGGCATGCGCGGGCCGCGGCGACGTTGCCGATGGCGGCGTACGGACGCCACAGGTCGTTCAGTGTGAAGGCGATCTGCTCCCGGGCTTGCAGCTCGCGCGCGATCTCCAGGGACCGCTCGCCCGCCTCGACCGCCTCGTCGGCGTCGCCCCCGCCGAAGACGTCCAGGATCATCAGGTTCCACAGGGCCTTGGATTCCGCCGATCGGTCGCCCAGCTCGCGTGCGAGCGCGATCGTCCGCTCCGCCAGCTCGCGGCCCATCGTCGCGTCGAACATCGGGGTCGGTGTCGCGCGGATCGTGGTCAGGGCCATCTCGGCGCCGAGCACCCCGCCGCGGTCGCCGGAGCCTCGCGCGAGCGCCGCCATCTGCTCGTAGTTCGCGACGGCCTCCTCGTAGCGACCGGAGAGCTCGAGCACCCTGCCGCGGCTCGGATACAGGTGCGCGATCGCGTCGGCGGTCTTCCGGAGTCGGACTGCGGCCTCGATCGCGGTCGCGTACTGGGCGGCGGCCTCGGCGTTCGCGTAGAGCCGCGCCGCCTGGTCGCCGGCGAGCGTGGTGTACCGCAACGTCCGCTCGTCGTCGCCCGCCTGATGGAAGTGGTGTGCGAGCACAGGCGCGTATTCGTCGAGCCGGTTGGCGTAGCGCTCCTCGAAGACTTCGCCCACGCGCTGATGCAGCTCGCGCCTGCGCCGAAGCAGGATCGTCCCGTAGGTCGCGTCCTGCGTCAGGCTGTGGTGGAACGCGTACTCGCGGTCGGGGGTCCGGGCGGTCTCGGAGATCAGACCCATCCGCTCGAGCGTCCGCAGCGACGAGGTCAGGTCGGCCTCGCCCGCCACGGCTCGCAGGACCGGCTCGGAGAACGAGCGGCCGATGACCGAGGCGAGCTGCAGCGTGTGCTTGCAGTCCTCGTCGACCGCGTCGAGCCGCGTGGTGAACAGCGCCTGCAGGGTGTCCGGGATCGCCAGCTCGTCGTGTTCGAGCATGGCGACGGCCACCTCCTCGACGAACAGGGGATTGCCGTCGGTGCGCTCGAGGATCTGGGTTCGCACCACGGGGTCCCCGCCGGGGATCAGCGCGTCGATCAGGCGGCCGCTGTCGTCGTCCGAGAGAGGCTCGAGCGCGAGCTCGGTCGAGCGATGCGGGTACTCGGTCTCGAGCCACTGCTTGAGCCGCCAGGACTGCGCCTGTCGGTCCGGGCGGTAGGCAAAGAGGAACAGGCACGGTAGGTCGTCCACGAGCCGCGCGGTCTCGATCAACACGTCCATCGAGGCCTCGTCGCACCAGTGGAGGTCCTCGAAGACCAGCAGACGCGGCTCGTCGGCACCGAACGCACGGGTCGCGGCCGGCACCAGCTCCATGATCGCGTCGCGGAACGCCTGCCCCTCCAGCGGTTGCTCCCCGGGCTCGGTGACGCCGAACAGCGACCGCCACACGCGCATGTGGGGTTCGAGCCACTCCTCCTCCGAACCTGGCTCCATCGTCGCGGCCAGCTTCCGGCGGACCTCGTCGGGTGGGTCGGTGTCCTCGATCGCGGCGAGCCGCGCCAGCACGCGCCGGTACTGCGCGTACGGGCGCGTCGCGTCGTACGAGACGCACTGCCAGGTCTCCCAGAGGCGGTGGATCTCGCCGCCGATGCGCGAGGAGTCCCCGGGCCGCCGGCGGGTCCACTCGGCCACCGTCTCCTGGACCAGCCGGGACTTCCCCAGCCCCGCCTCGCCGATCAGCGAGACGATCCGCCCGCCCCCCGACTGCGCCTCCTCGATCGCGTCCCGGAGCTGCTCCATCTCGCGTTGGCGCCCGACCAGTGGCGAGCCGCGGAGGCTCCGGGCCTCCGTCACGCCGGCCTTCCTCCCGAGGACCCGGAACACCGGGACGGGCTCGGCCTTGCCCTTGACTTCGATCCCGCCGCGCGACTCGAGGTCGAAGAAGGGCTCGACCAGCCGGTGCGTCTCCTCGGTGATCTGCACGGTGCCGGGCTCGGCCGTCTGCTCCATGCGAGCGGCGACGTTGACTGCGTCGCCCATCGCCGTGTACTCGAGGCGGAGATCCGAGCCCACCTGCCCGACCATCACCGGGCCCGTGTTGATGCCGACCCGGACGTCGAGATCCAGCCCGCGCTCGGCGCTGATCCGCTCCCTGTACGCAGCGATGCCGGCGATGATGTCGAGCCCCGCCTGGACCGCGCGTTGTGGGTCGTCCTCGTGCGCGATCGGCGCGCCGAAGAACGCGAAGATCGCGTCGCCCATCAGGCGCGCGAGCGTGCCCTCGTACCGGTAGACGGGGGCGATCAGCCGTTCGAACGCCCCGTTCATGATCTCCGCCCAGTCCTCGGGGTCCAGGGTTTCGGCCATCGCGGTCGAACCCTTCACGTCGCAGAACAGCATGGTGACGGTCCGGCGCTCGCCCTCCATGGCCCGCCCCGCCCGTGCGGCTTCGAGCTTGGCGAGCAGCTCCTTGGGCAGGTAGGGCTCGAGTTGGGTATCGGGGTCGACCGCGCTGGAGTCGTTGAGCTTCGCGCCGCAGTTCAGGCAGAACCGGGCCTCCGCCGGATTGGCGGCCGAGCAGTCGGGGCAGGTCCTTGGCGTCGGCATGGGTTGGGCGTGGGTCTGGGCGGTAACGATAGCCCGGGCGCACTTCGCCTCGGCTCGGGAGCGTGCCGGTGCGCCCAGGCGTGGGTGCTCTCACCCGAGCCAACCATCAGGGTTCATGATCGCCGGGGACAGACAGCGGCCGGCCCTCGCTAGGACGCGAGTCGCGCCGCCACGCTCATCTGCACGTTGCCCTTGAGCGCGCTCGAGACCGGGCAGCTCTCCTTCGCGTCCTCTGCCGTCGCGATGAAGTCCTCCTCCGAGATCCCGGGCACCACACCCGTCACGTCGAGATCCGACGTCGTGATCCCAGTCCCCGGGACGAACGTCACCGTGGCCGAGACCTCGAGCCGGTCCGGCGGCGTCCCGGCCTTCGCGAGTCGCGCCGAGAACGCCATCGAGAAGCACGAGGCGTGGGCCGCCGCGATGAGCTCCTCGGGGCTGGTCATCCCGCTCTCGTCGCCGGTGCGGGCCGGCCACGAGACCGCGAGCGGCCCGAACGCCCCGCTGCCCACCTGCTCGATCGTGCCGGTCCCGTTCTCCAGGTCGCCCTTCCAACTCACCCGTGCCTGTTTGGTCGCCATCGCTTCCTCCTTTCCCTCCAGCTAATCGCGACCGAGCCGCTCCGGCAACCCGCGGCGTAGGGACGATCTAAGATAACGAAGGCGCAGTTCCAGCGCGCCGTCGACCGCGACTGAGGAGGCGGACCTCGTGCCGAGCGTCCAGGGGCTCTCGAAGACGCAGGCGAACTACCGCAAGGCCGAGAACCCGAAGTTCCGATGCGGG
>DATEQE010000144.1:0-6672 GCA_035272825.1 Actinomycetota bacterium | reverse complement strand
ACGTCGCGCGCGAGTCGCAGACCTCCCTGATCGGCAACGTCTACCTGGGCCGGGTCCAGAACGTCCTCCCCTCGATGGAGGCCGCCTTCATCGACATCGGCAAGGGCCGCAACGCCGTCTTGTACGCCGGTGAGGTGAACTGGTCGCCCGAGGATCTGGAGGGCGCGCCGCCTCGGATCGAGCACGTGCTGAAGAACGGGCAATCGGTCCTCGTCCAGGTGACGAAGGACCCGATCGGTGGCAAGGGCGCCCGGCTGACCGCGCAGATCTCGCTGCCGGGCCGCTTCCTCGTCCTGGCTCCGAACTCGGAGGTGTCCGGCATCAGCCGACGGCTTCCCGACGCCGAGCGCCGGAGGCTGAAGACGTTCGTCAAGAACCTGAAGCCCAAGGAGCACGGGCTCATCGTTCGCACCGCGGCGGAGGGCGCCTCCGAGGAGGCGCTCGCCCGGGATCTCGCTCGTCTGCTGGACGAGTGGGCGCAGATCGAGAAGCGCTCGAAGAAGGCCAAGGCGCCCGCCGTCCTGTACGAGGAGCCCGAGCTCACGGTGCGCGTCGTGCGCGACCTGTTCACCGACGAGGAGTTCCGGGAACTCATCACCGACTCGCCGCGCATCTTCGGCCTGGTGACCGACTACCTGCGCGACGTCGCACCCGAGGTGCTCTCGAAGGTGCGGCTCCACGAGGGCCCGCTACCGGCGTTCGAGGAGTTCCACATCGTGGAGCAGATCCACAAGGGCCTCGATCGCAAGGTGTGGCTGCCGTCCGGCGGCTACCTCGTGATCGATCGCACCGAGGCGATGACGGTGATCGACGTCAACACGGGCAAGTCCGTGGGCAAGTCCAACCTCGAGGAGACCGTGGTGAACACCAACCTCGAGGCCGCGCGCGAGGTTGCTCGCCAGCTTCGGCTCCGAGACATCGGCGGCATGATCGTGATCGACTTCATCGACATGCTGCTCGAGCAGAACAAGGCCAAGGTGATCGACGCGATGAAGGAGTCGCTCGCCCAGGACAAGTCGCGAAGCCAGGTCTTCGACATCAGCCCGCTCGGGCTCCTCGAGGTGACGCGCAAGCGCGTGTCTGGTGGACTCTTGGAAGCGTTCTCTGAGACGTGCCCGACATGCGAGGGCCGAGGCCTGCTCCTCACGTACGACGTCAACTGAGCGGATCGTCAACCAGAGACACGGCCAAAGAGACACGGCCAAAGAGATACGGCCAAAGAGATACGGCCAAAGAGATACGGGAGGACGCGATGTACGCGGTCATCAAGGCCGGTGGCAAGCAGCACAAGGTGAAGACGGGCGACGTGCTCGAGATCGAGCTGATGCACGCCGAGGGCGAAACGGTCACGTTCCAACCCCTCCTGGTGGTCGACGACGACGGCAAGACCCACTACGGCAAGGAGGCCGCGCAGGCGGTCGTGACGGCCAAGCTGCTCGGAGAGCAGAAGGGCGACAAGGTCCACGTGTTCAAGTACAAGAACAAGTCCGGTTACGCCCGCCGACAGGGACATCGCCAGCTGATGACGCTGATCGAGATCGCCGACGTGAAGCTCGGGAGCGCGCCCAAGCGCGCCGCGGCCCAAAGCTCGGACCCCAAGCCGGCCACGAAGCGGGCCACGAAACCAGCCAAGGACGAGGCCACCGAGTCCGAGGCCGCCGAGGCTGCCGAGTAGCGCAAACCCTCTGGTAGGCTCGGACGCGCGATGGCTCACAAGAAGGGCGGCGGTTCGTCCCGCAACGGACGAGACTCCGAGTCCAAGCGGCTCGGCGTCAAAGTGTTCGGTGGTCAGGAAGTGACCGCCGGCTCGATCATCGTGCGCCAGCGCGGGACCAGGATCCATCCCGGCAAGGGCGTCGGCAAGGGCGGGGACGACACCCTGTTCGCGACGCAGCCGGGGATCGTCTCCTACCACGATTCCCGCGGCCGCCGGTACGCGTCCGTCCAGGCTCCGTAACCGTCTGCCGCTCTCGCCGAACTTCTGACTCTCGTTCAGCCCTGCGCCGCGGCCTGATCCGGTCCCGAGGCTGCCTTCGACACCCCGGCCTTCACGGCTCGGACCCATTCGGAGAGCGCCGCCTTCTTCTCGCGGTTCATGAGGCCGAGATACCCGACGTTGTCCCGCCGCGCCTTGCGCTTGGGGCTCCTGAAGGCGGCGAAACCGGCCGGCCGCTCCACCGGTGCCCCGATGAGCGCGGCGAGCGGCGGCGGTTGCGCGAAGTAGAACGCGGTCCTGTGCGAGCCCGACGATGTAGTCCGCTCCACCATGAGCACCGGTGAGCCGCGAAGGCGACGGACCTTCGCGATGTCGTGGAGCGCGATCCGTACCGCCGGGCGCGCCTCGTCGTTCGGCGAGAAGAGCAGGGCATCGTCGGCGAGCTCGAGCGTTCCCTTGATCTCGTCGGGCTGGACGTCCTTCCCGAGCTCGACGGCCCACACGGTCACGGCTCTCGGCACCCCCTCATCATGCCGCGGACGTTCGGGTTCGGCCACAATCTGCCCATGACCTTCGTGGACGAGCTGACTGTGCTCGCGCGGGGGGGCGACGGCGGCCACGGCTCGTCGTCGATCCTGCGCGAGCCGTACAACCCGCGGGGCGGCCCCGACGGCGGCGACGGCGGCCGGGGCGGCGACGTCGTCTTCGAGGTGGCCACGGGCGTGCGTGACCTCGCGGGGCTCGCCGACCATCCGCACCTGCGTGCGGAGAGCGGTAGCGCGGGCGGCAAGCGGGGCAGGACCGGAGCCGAGGGCGACGACCTCGTGATCCGGGTCCCGGACGGGACGCGGGTCGAGGACGAGCACGGCCTGCTGGCCGATCTCGTCGGCGAGGGGTCCCGGGCGGTGGTCGCGCGGGGTGGGCGCGGGGGTCGCGGGAATGCCGCGCTCGCCTCCTCGCGCGATCGCGTGCCGAAGGGTGCCGAGGGTGGCGAGCGCGGGGAGGAGAAGCGGCTCGCCGTCGAACTCCGCATCGTCGCCGACGTCGGACTGGTCGGCCTGCCGAACGCGGGCAAGTCGACGCTGCTCGCCTCGCTCACGGCGGCGCACCCGAAGATCGCCGACTACCCCTTCACGACCCTGGCGCCGAACCTCGGCGTGGCGGGCGAGGACGAGCGGTTCGTCGTCGCCGACGTCCCCGGGCTCGTGGAGGGCGCGCACGAGGGCAAGGGCCTCGGGCATCGGTTCCTACGGCACGTCAGCCGCTGCCGCGCGCTCGTGCTGGTCGTGGACCTGTCTGCGCCCGATCCCGCGGCCGATCTGGGGATCGTTCGGGAAGAGCTCCGCGCGTACGACCCGTCGCTCGCAACCAGACCGAGCCTGGTCGTCGGCACGAAGCTCGATCTCGCGCCCGACGTCGACGCGCAGGCGACCCTCGGCAGCGGCACGATCGCGATCTCGGCGGTCACGGGCGAGCGGCTGGACGCCCTGCGGGAACGGATCGCCTCACTCGCGCACGAGGCAGCCAATGTGGCGGAGGAACGCAGCGCGTACGTGGTGCTCCGGCCGGCTCGCCCTCGGTTCGTCGTGAAGAAGGAGGGTGAGCGCTTCCGCGTGATCGGTCGGGGCGTGGAGCGCTGGGTGTCCGAGACCGACCTCGAGGATCCCGAGAAGCTCCAACGCCTCCAACGGCGGCTGGTGAAGGAGGGGGTCGAACGCGAGCTCGCCTCGGCGGGCGCTCGGCGTGGCGACGAGGTCATGATCGGCGACGTCGCGTTCGAGTATCTCCCGGAAGGGGAGCGCGATGGCTCGGCGTGAGGAGCTCCTGCGAGCCGAGGCCGAGGGCTGGGAGGCGTTCGTCGCGCTCGTGGACGCGGTGCCGCCCGACTTGGTCGAACGCCCCGGCCTGAACGCCGAGGGCTGGGCCGTCCGGGACGTGATGTGGCACGTCGCGTTCTGGTGCGCGGACGCCGCGCGCGCCCTGAGGGCGATCGCGGAGGGACGGTTCGACCGAGTCCGTGAACCGTACGGGGACGCCGAGGTAAACCGCCTGAACGAACGCGAGGTCGAACGGTCTCGGGGGATGCAGGTGGACGAGGTCCGAGCCGAGTTGCATCGGGCGCGCGCCGCGATGCTCGAGTGGTTCGGCGCTCTGGCCGGGCTCACGGCCGATGCCGACGAGTGGTTCGAGGAGAGCGGGCCCGCGCATTACGCCGAGCACGCACCCGAGTTCGAGGCCTGGGTCCGGGCGAACCGGCGGTAGCGGCCCCCCGAGCGCGAAATCCACTGTCGTTGCTGGTCGCGGCCGTAGGATGACCGGCGTGGGACGACGCCTCGGGGTCATGGGCGGCACGTTCGACCCGATCCACTACGGCCACCTCGTGACCGCCGAGGAGGCCCTGGTCCAGTTCGCCCTGGACGCCGTCGTGTTCGTGCCGACGGGGCAACCGTGGATGAAGCAGGGTCGCGAGGTCTCTCCGGCGGAGGACCGCTACCTGATGACCGTGATCGCGACCGCGAGCAACCCGAGGTTCCGGGTCTCCCGCGTGGAGATCGACCGAGATGGACCCACCTACACCGTCGACACGCTGCGCACCCTTGGTGCCAACAACCCGGACGCCGAGCTGTACTTCATCACCGGCGCCGACGCCATGCTCGAGATCTTGGACTGGAAGGATCCCGAGGAGGTCCTGTCGATCGCGCACTTCATCGCGGCCTCGCGACCCGGGTACGACCTCGCGCGGTTCGAGGCCGCCGGGCCTGCGCGCGAGGCGAGCGTCAGCATGATGAGCATCCCCGCGCTCGCGATCAGCTCGACCGACGTCCGCGAACGGATCCGCGACGGCCGGCCGATCCGCTATCTCGTCCCCGAGGGCGTGAAGAGCTACATCGAGAAGGCGGCCCTGTACCGGTGACGCGTCGGCTGCCGGTCCTTGTGCTCGTCGCCGTCCTCGCGACCGCGGGGACGGGCGCGCTCCTGATCGCGCGCGAACGCGCCCGCACCGAGCCCGAGGTCACGCCCCCCGCGGCATCCGGTCTGGCGCTCCTGGTCGTCCGGATCGACGGCGGGTCGGTGCCGGTCGTGGTCGGCAGCACGGGGTTTGGCATGAGCGGCGCGCTCGTGGTGCCGCCGGCCGCGCTCCTCGTGATCCCCGGACAGGGCGAGTCGAGCGTTCGAGATGCCCTCGAGCTCCCCTCGCGCCAGGCCGCGACGGCGGTCGGCAACCTGCTGGGAGTGTGGATCGAGGACCACGCGACGATCGAGGCCGATCGTCTCGCCGCGATCGCGGACGAGGTCGGCGGGGTCCGGATCGGCGGGGACCTCGTCGACGGCCGCGGCGTCGCGGTCATGTTCGATGCGTCGGCGGCCGGCGACGTCGCGGGGCTGCAGATCGTGATGGAGGCGCTGCTATCGGCGGACGTGGCGTGGTCGCCCACCGACCTGGCGGACGCGGATCATCCCGACGCCGTGATCCGGATGCTAGGGGCTGCGTCCGGCGCCGAGGTGGTCGGGCTCGAGGCCGAGGAGGTGGCGAGCGGCGTGCTCCGGGCGACGCCCGAGCAGGTCTCGGGCGCGCTGGTCGAGGCGTTCGGGGGCCCGGCAGAGGAGGCCGTCCCGGTCATCGTGCTGAACGGCAACGGGGTGCCGGGGATCGGCGAGGCCGTAGCCGAACGGCTCCTGCCCGGCGGGTTCCGCGTGGCGGTCTCGCAGAACGCCTCGGACTTCGACCACCCCGGGACGCTGATCGTGGTCGGCTCGCCCGACGACGTCGGCTTGGCCGAACGTGTGCGAGACTTGCTCGGTGTGGGGAGCGTGTCCGTGTCGGTGGGTTCGGGTATCGCTCCCGTGACGGTCGTCATCGGGAAGGACTTCACCGGGTGAACATCAGCGAAGGACGGCGTGCCGGGTAGCGACGCCCCCCACGCCGATGGCCGCGACATCGCCGTCACGGCGGCGCGCGCGGCGGCCGCCAAACAGGCGGCGGACGTCACGATCTTGGACGTGCACGGCCTGATCGTGATCACCGACTACTTCGTGATCGCCTCGGGCCAGACCGACCGCCAGGTCAAGACGATCCTCGAGGAGGTCGAGCGGGCCGTCCGAGACCTGGGCGAGAAGCCCGTCCGGCGCGAGGGAGACGCTGACTCGCGCTGGGTGCTGCTCGACTACATCGACGTGGTCGTGCACGTGTTCGCGCAGGAGGAGCGCGAGTACTACGACCTCGAGCGCCTGTGGCGCGACGCACCGCGGCTGGGCTGGAACGGTTCGGAGCAGGCCGCGGCCGGTTCGCTAGACTGAGGCTCCTGCGGGCCCATAGCTCAGCTGGTAGAGCGTCTGGCTGGCAGCCAGAAGGTCAGGGGTTCGAATCCCCTTGGGTCCACTTTCAGTGCCTTATTCGAACTCGGGCGAGAGAAGAGGGGCGCGAAGACTTCGGAGAACTCCGTCCGGTCGATTGTGCGATCCCTGATGTAGACGGCCTCGAGCACCGCGTCGTTGAAGCGTCGCCGCACAGACGGTCGCGCCCTCAGGTACGCAGCGTGACAGTTGCCGGCGAGCCGGATGGCCGTTCGAAGGACGTCCTGCCAGCCTTCGAGGTCGCCCTCCGTCGTCTCGAGCTCTGCGTTGGCTGCCTGCTCCGCTGCGCCGATGCGGTCCTGCTCCGCCTTGAGCAGATCGAGTGGGATCGCGTTCGCGTAGAAGGCCTGTAGGAGCTTGCCCCGCTCCTCCGCGAGCTT
>DATEQE010000143.1:0-3206 GCA_035272825.1 Actinomycetota bacterium | reverse complement strand
GCGGAGCAGCCACCACGCCGCCGCGCTGTCCTGCTGGTGCCCTACGCCCAACGGCCACAGGGCGAGCAGCACGATGAAGTGCGCGGGTCATGTGCCACAGGAACAGCGTCATGATCACGCCGTTCAGGAAGATCGTCGCCTTCCAGGGACGCGGGCGCTCGAGCCAGCGGGTGAGCGTCGAGCGGAGCAGCATCACGGCTCCGATCGACCAGATGTCCGCCAGGAGGAAGCAGACCGTGGGCGGGTAGGCGTTCGAGACCTCTTCGACATCGGTGCCGAGCAGGCTCTTCGGGTAGTGCCCGATCCCGCCGAACCAATCGGAACTCGCAGGTCCGAACGCCTGGAACACCCACGACGTCGTCAGCAGGACCAGGCCGCCGAGCCCGACGGCCACCATCGCCCAGAACACCCTCCGCGGCAGCCGGCCGAAGGTGCCGTCCGCGTAGAAATGCCCGAGCTGGTGCGGGAGGAGCAGCACGAACGCCACGTTCAGGTAGCGGAGGAGGTGGAGATCGGCGCCGAAGCCGACGAAGTCGACGACGATCGCTCCAAGCGCCATGACGGGCGGCACCCACCAGCGGAACCTGCGGTGGAGCCAGATCGTCGCGGGCGCGATGCACACCACCACGATGTAGAAGCCCAGGATCCACAGGGGCCCGAAGGGCAGCGTCGCCGCCGGCGGATACATGCCGCGGAGCATCGCGTCTCCCCCACGAGCCGTGGCCCCGCTGCTCCGCCCACATCGAACAGGTGGAGGGCCACCTGCACGATCAGCCAGAACCCGAGGAACACGAGCGAGGGACGCAACAGGCGCTCCAGGCGGCTCCGCACGAACGCCGAGGACGGTTCGCCTCGTCGCTGGAACGCGTCAAAGGTCACGAGGTTGGAGAAGCCACCCACGAAGAAGAAGACTGGCATCACCTGGAACAGCCACGTGCCGAGCCACATCCCGGAGGTCAGGCCGACGGCGCTGGTCGTCGAGTAGATGTCGCGTTCGAGGTGGTTGATCGAGATGAACCAATGGCCGAACACGACCGCGACGATCGATGCGGCGCGCAGGAAGTCGACGAAGCGATCGCGGGTGGCGGGCGTGGCCCGCGCCAGCTCGTCCAGCCGTGAGCTCACGAACCAGGCGCTACCCCCCGGTGGTCGCCGGGTCAAGGAAGGAGGGTTTCGAGCTCCGGCGCGAACGCGTGGGGCGTGGGATCGGGTCTGGCATCATGAGCGCGCATGTCTGAGGTGTACCGCTCCCCGCTTGCGCCCGACGCCAACGAGGGGCTCGTCGCGCTCGTGACCGGCGGCGGGACGGGTCTGGGCCGAGCGATCGCGCGCGAGTACGCGCGCACGGGCGCGGGCGTCGCGATCGCCGGCAGGCGGGCCGAACCGCTCGAGGAGGTCGCCTCCGAGCTCATCAGGGCCGGCGCTCAGGTCCTGTCGGTGCCGGGCACCGACGTCCGCGAACCCGAGCACGTGGCCTCGCTCGTCGATATGGTCCTGGACCGGTTCGGCAGGATCGACGTGCTCGTGAACAACGCGGGCGGCCAGTTCGTCGCGACGCCCGAACGGATCTCGGCCAAGGGCTGGCGGGCGGTGCACCGCCTCAACGTCGATGCGGTGTGGGACCTCACCCGGACCGTCGCCGAGCGGTCGATGATCCCGGGTGGCGGCGGGCTGGTCGTGTTCATCGGGTTCAGCCCCCGCCGGGGCATCCCGCTGATGGTGCACGCCTCCGCCGCTCGGGCGGCCCTGGAGAACCTTGCGAGCGGGCTCGCGATCGAGTGGAGCCGCCACCGGATCCGCGCGGTGTGCGTCGCCACGGGGGCGATCGACACGGAGGCGTTCCGCGCCTACGGTGACGACTTCGTCGGGGAGGCCACGCGAACGGCGCCGCTGGGTCGCATCGCGTCACCCGAGGAGGTGGCCAGCGTGATCGCGTTCCTGTCGACCACCGGCGGCGCGTACATCACCGGCACCACGATCGTCGTCGACGGCGGCAACGACGCCTGGGGCCTCGGCTTCCCGCCGCCGCAACCCGCTCAGTCGTAGACGATCACCGAACGCGCCTCGTCCCCGGCCTCGAACCGGGCCAACGCGTCGTGGATGCCGTCGAGCGCGATCGTCCGGGCGATCATCGGTTCGAGTCGCAGCTCGCCGAACGTCAACAGGTGCGCGAGCAGCGGCAGGTCGCGCGGCGGCACCACGCTGCCGTACCACGAACCCACGACCGTGAGCTCCTGGGTCGTGATGCGGAGCGCGTCGAGCGGCGCGCGAGCGCCGGGCGCGGCCATCCCGACCAGGACGGCCGTCCCGCCGGGCGCCACGGCGCGCATCGCCTGTTCGATGGTCTCGGGGCGCCCGAGGCACTCGACGGCGTGGTCGAACCCGTCCGGAATGGGTTCGCGGCCCACGAGCACCGTCTCGGTAGCGCCGAGCTCCTTGGCGATCTCGAGTTTCGGCTCCACGACGTCCACCCCGACGATCGGCGAAGCACCCGCGATCCGCGCACCCTGGATCGCCGAGAGCCCGACGCCGCCGCACCCGATCACGAGGACCGAGTCTCCCGGGCGCACCTTCGCGGTGTTCAGCACCGCGCCGACGCCGGTCATGACCGCGCATCCGAGGAGGGCAACCTGTTCGAGCGGCAGGGAAGGGTCGACGGGGAACACCGTGTTCGCCGGTACCACCGAGCGCTCGGCGAACGAGGAAGGCACGTTGTGGTGGATCCGTGTCCCGGCGTGCGAGAAGCGCGTCGTCCCGTCGGCCAGGAACCCCTCGTCGAAGACCGCCAGCCGTTCGCACACCACCGGACGTCCGGCCGTGCACCGGCGGCACGACCCGCAGTACGGCAACCACGAGCAGACGACGTGGTCGCCGGGCTTCACGCCCGTAACGCCCTCCCCGAGCTCCTCGACCACGGCCGAGCCCTCGTGCCCGAGCACGATCGGCATCGCGTGCCGGTGGATGCCGTGCACCGAGTGGTAGTCCGAGCGGCACACGCCCGAGGCGGCCATCCGGATCGCGACCTCCCCGGGCCTCGGCGGATCGAGCTCGAGCTCCTCGATCCGCAGGGCGTCCACGTCCCAGAGCACCGCCCCGTGCATACGCGGAGTATCGCGCACCGCGGGACCGGCCACCCCGGGACGGCCCGCCCCAGGGCCGAAGCTTCGACCGGCGCGAGCGGCGAGCCGAGTTCGATCTCCGGCCGC
>DATEQE010000142.1:0-3194 GCA_035272825.1 Actinomycetota bacterium | reverse complement strand
GAGAGGGCGGTGAGCTGCGAGATGTTGAGGCCGTCGACCGTGACCGCGAGGGTCTCGGGACGCAGGCGGGCGCCGCCGCACGCGCGGCACGGGACCTCGCGCATGAACTCTTCCAAGCGCTCGCGCTGGCTCTCGGAATCGGTCTCGACGTGCCGGCGTTCCACGACCGGCACCACGCCCTCGTACGTGGTCCAGTACGAGCGGGTGCGCCCGTACCGGTTCTTGTACTTGACGTAGATCTCCTCGTCCGAGCCGTACAGGACGACGTCGCGGACCTTCTTGGGGAGCTTCTTCCACGGGGTCGTCGTCGAGAAGCCGTGCGACTCGGCCACGGCGTCCAGGACGCGGTCCCAGTACTCGATCCGGCCGCTCGACCACGGCGCGAGCGCCCCATCGGCGATCGACAGGTCGGGGTCGGGCACGACAAGCGCCGCGTCGACCTCGAGGCGGACGCCGAGGCCATCGCAGGTCTGGCAGGCGCCGTACGGCGAGTTGAACGAGAAGTTCCTCGGCTGCAGCTCGTCGAATGAGAGCCCGTCGAACGTGCACGCGAGGGCCTGGCTGTAGGTCTGGACGTCCTCGCCGTCGTGGGTCTGCACGGCGATCGCGACGAGCCCCTCCGTGAGCTGCAGCGCCGACTCCACCGAGTCGGCGACCCGGCGACGGATGTCCGGCTTGGCCACAAGTCGGTCTACGACCACCTCGATCGTGTGCTTGTAGTTGCGCGGGAGCCGGATCGGTTCGGCGAGCTCGCGGACCTCCCCGTCGATCCTGGCCCGCACGAACCCCTGGCCCGCGAGGTCCTTCAGGAGCTTCTCGTACTCGCCCTTGCGCCCCCGGACGACCGGCGCGAGTACCTGGAACCTCGTCCCCTCGGGCAGCTGCATCACCTGGTCGACGATCTGCTCGGGGGTCTGCCGGCCGATCGGGCGGCCGCACTTGGGACAGTGGGGGTGCCCGATCCGCGCGAACAGCACACGGAGGTAGTCGTAGATCTCCGTGATCGTCCCGACCGTCGACCGGGGGTTCCGGGAGGTGGACTTCTGGTCGATCGAGATCGCGGGCGAGAGCCCCTCGATGAAGTCGACGTCGGGCTTCTCCATCTGCCCGAGGAACTGCCGGGCGTACGACGACAGCGACTCGACGTACCGGCGCTGGCCCTCCGCGTAGATCGTGTCGAACGCCAGGGAACTCTTCCCTGAGCCCGACAGCCCCGTGAACACGATCAGCGCGTTCCGCGGGAGCTCGAGGGTGATGTTCTTCAGGTTGTGCTCGCGAGCCCCGTGAATGACAAGCGTGTCGGTTCCCATCCGAGGCATCGTACCGAAGGCGCCGACATGGCCCTCGGGGTCGCGGATAGGGTGCGCGGATGGAGCCGCCCGACGCCGAGGCCCCGGACCCGGCGAGCGTTCGACCGGTCCCGTTCCGTGAGACGCTGCGCTTCTGGATCCGGCTGGGCTTCATCAACTTCGGGGGGCCGACCGGCCAGGTCGCCCTGATGCACACCGAGCTGGTCGAACGGCGCCGGTGGATCGCGGAGGGGAGCTTCCTGCACGCGCTGAACTTCGCGATGCTGCTCCCCGGTCCCGAGGCCCACCAGCTGGCGATCTACGTGGGGTGGCTCCTGAACGGGACGCCGGGGGCCCTCGCCGCCGGCGTGTTCTTCCTCCTCCCCGCGTTCGTGCTGATGGTGGCGCTCTCGTGGCTCTTCGTCGTCCACGGGGAGGTCACGTGGCTTTCGGGTGTCTTCGACGGGCTGGCGTGGGCGGTGGTCGGGATCGTCGCGGCGGCGCTGCTCCGGATCGGCGGCCGGGCGCTCGGCCACGCGATTCTGCTGGCGATCGCGGCGGCCGCGTTCCTCGCGCTATTCGTGTTCGGCGTCCCGTTCCCCCTCGTGATCCTCGGGGCGGGCGTTGCCGGCCTGATCGCCGGGACCCGGCTCCCCGGTGCGAGGCTGGGGGCCACGGACCTGCGGGAGCCCGAACGGGTCCCGCCGAGCTGGGCCCGGACGGCCCGGGTGCTCGCGATCGGTCTCGCCGTCTGGCTGCTCCCGCTCGCCGCGGTCGCGCTGGCGGCGGGACCCGGATCCGTGCTCCGGGACGAGGCCCTGTTCTTCACGGTGGCGTCGCTGGTCACGTTCGGGGGCGCCTACGCGGTGCTCGCGTACGTGAACCAGGCGGCGGTGATCCGCTTCGGGTGGTTGAGCGCCTCCGAGATGGCCGTGGGGCTCAGCCTGGCCGAGACCACGCCCGGACCGCTGATCATGGTCGTCGTGTTCGTCGGCTTCCTCGCCTCCTACCGCGAACCGGGTTCGCTCCCACCGGTGGCGGCGGGCGTCGCGGGAGCCCTGGTCGTCGCGTGGGCAACGTTCGTGCCGAGCTTCTTGTGGATCTTCCTGGGCGCCCCGTCGGTCGAACGCCTCCGCGGCAACGAACGCCTCGCTGGGGGCCTCACGGCGATCACGGCGGCGGTCGTCGGCGTGATCGCGAACCTCGCCGTGGTGTTCGCGACGAGCGTGCTGTTCGAGGAGGTCGACGTCCGGACGCCGTTCGGGCATGACGTCGCGGTCCCCGTCCTCGGTTCGGCCGACCCGCTGGCGCTCGCCGTCGCCGTCGGGTCGTTCGTCGCGATCCGCCGATACCGCGTCAACGTCGTGTGGGTGATCGCGGCCGCGGGCCTCGTCGGGCTCATCGACGCGATGATCGCGTGATGGTTCGAGCGGCGTTCCGGCGCCGCGGGTAGGGTACGCTCGGGCCGTGACCGATCGCGAGGCGCTCGAGGGCCTGAACGCGCAGGAGCTGCACGACCGCGCGACCAGGCTCGCGTGGCGGCGGCTCGACGTCGCGTTCCTCTGGCATCTCCTCAGCACGATCCCGGAGGCGCGGGCCGCCGTTGGCGACGAGGACCGGGGTGAGATCGACATCCTGCGTCCGCTCGCGTTGCTGAACGACCTCGTCGACGCCGACCGCGGCGAGCTCGCCGAGGGTTTGCGGCCGCTGTACCTCGATTACCTCGTGGAGCACGAGAAGGCCGACGACCTCGAGGCGTCCGACGGCCCCGACCTCGGCGCTCCCGGCGGGCCAGAGGAGGGGCAGGAGGAGGACCCCGACGACTGACCGCGACCTCGGGTCCTACCGATCCGAGTTCCCGGTGCTCGAACGCAAGGCGTACCTGATCAGCGCGTCCCTCGGGCC
>DATEQE010000141.1:0-2128 GCA_035272825.1 Actinomycetota bacterium | reverse complement strand
TGGTCCGACCGGTCGTGGAGGCTGCCGGGCTGGATTTGTGGGAGGTCTCCTTCGGCCGGGAGGGCGGTCGCCGGATCCTTCGGGTGATGGTGGACCGCCAGGGTGGCGTCGACCTCGACACGATCGCGGCGACGTCTCAGCGCCTGTCACGACGGCTCGACCTCGAGGGGTTCGAGCAGGATCGTCCGTACGAGCTCGAGGTGAGCTCGCCCGGGCTTGAGCGGGCGCTCCGCGAACCCCGACACTTCGAACGGAGCGTCGGGCAACAGGTGAGGGTGAAGACGGTGGAGCCGGTGGACGGTCGCAGGGTCCACGTGGGCGCGCTGGTCTCGGCCGACGCGGAAGCGATCGTCATCGCGTCCGACGGTGGAGAGCTGCGCGTCCCCCACGACGGCATCGCCTCGGCGAGGACCGTCTTCGAGTGGAAGAAGGCAGGGAGCAGGTCATGAACCAAGAGATGATCGCGGCGCTGCGCGAGCTCGAGCGGGAGAAGGGGATCGCGTTCGAGACGATCCTCGAGGGCCTCGAGGAGGCGATGGCGTCCGCCTACAAGTCGTGGTGGAAGCAGCAGCACCCGGAGCTCGACGAGGAGACCTTCGGCGTGCGCGCGAAGATCGACCCGGAGAACGGCGACCTGCGCGTCTGGATCCAGCAGCTCGAGCGGATCGAGCACGAGGACGAGGAGGGCGAGATCACCGTCGAGACCAAGGTCCTGTCCGAGCAGGAGGTCCCGGTCACCGACGAGTTCAAGGGCCGCATCGGCGCGCAAACCGCGAAGCAGGTGATCTTCCAGAAGCTCCGCGACGCCGAACGCGAGATGACGTACGAGGAGTTCGCTGGCCGCGAGGGCGACGTCGTGACCGGCATCGTCCAGCAGTCGGAGCGTCGGTACACGCTGCTCGACCTCGGCAAGGTGGAGGCGCTCCTCCCGCAGGCCGAGCAGGTGCCGAGCGAGCCGTATCGCAACGGCGAACGGCTCAAGGGCTACATCACCGAGGTGCGCAAGGGCAGCAAGGGGCCGCAGATCGTCGTATCGCGAACACACCCCGGGCTGCTCAAGAAGCTGTTCGAGCTCGAGGTGCCCGAGATCGCTGAGGGGATCGTCGAGATCAAGGCCGTGGCTCGCGAGCCGGGGCACCGTTCGAAGATCGCGGTCTCCTCCAACGAGCCGGCGGTCGACCCGGTGGGTGCGTGCGTCGGGCCGAAGGGCTCGCGCGTCCGCAACGTGGTGACCGAGCTGCGCGGCGAGAAGATCGACGTCGTGCCCTGGAGCGCGGACCCCGCGACCTTCGTCGCGAACGCGCTGCAGCCGGCGAAGGTGCGGGAAGCGCGCGTGGACCCCGAGACCCAGACCGCGCTCGTGATCGTCCCGGACTACCAGCTGTCGCTGGCGATCGGGCGCGAGGGGCAGAACGCGCGGCTCGCAGCTCGGCTCACCGGGTGGCGGATCGACATCAAGAGCGAGACGCAGTTCGCCGACGAGCAGCGAGGGCCTCGGCCGGCGGTTGCGCCGGCGGCCGCGGCCGAGCCTTCGCCCTCTTCGACGCCGCTCGCTTCGTCCGAGTCGGAGGCGCCCGCGACGCATGCGACCGACGGTGGCGCCGGGTCGGGTGCCGGCTCCGCCGAGGCCGCCGAGGCAGCTGGGCCCGCCGAGGGCGAGCCCGCCGGAACCACCTCCGAGGGCGAGTCGGCCGACGACGGATCGGTCGCAAGCATCACCGACGAGGCCGCCGCGACAACCGACGACGGTGCGGTGGAGACCGTGGTGGTCGACGCGGCCGAGCCGGCGGAGGAGAAGGCGGAGGCGTAGCCGTGGTGGCGCACGTTGCGGTGCGGACGTGCGTCGGGTGCCGGGAGCGCGCCGCCAAGGCGGACCTGTTGCGACTGGTCGTTGCGGCGGGAGGCTCGGTCCGCTTGGACCCCGGCGGTTCGGGACCGGGCAGGGGTGCGTACGTGCATCGCCGCCGATCGTGCGTGGAGGCCGCCCTGTCGCTGGGAGCGCTCGCGCGCGGACTCCGGACCGGTCTGGACGAGCACGGAGCCGCTACCCTTAGGACGGATATCGAGGGGGAACTGGATCGTTGAGGGTTCATGAACTTGCCAAGGAGCTCGGGGTCGCGAGCAAGGA
>DATEQE010000140.1:0-3359 GCA_035272825.1 Actinomycetota bacterium | reverse complement strand
TACCACGCCGGCGACCCCGGCTGACTAAGCTCGCGCCCGTGGCCCCACCGCGCGCCGACCTCGTCGAGCTCCGGATGCTCGACGGTCCGAACCTGTATTTCCCACGCCCCGCGGTGAAGCTCACGATCGCCGTCGGGGGCTGGCTCCAGGTCCCCGAGGAACGCCTGGAGGCGGCGCTCGAACGGGTGGGCGCCGTCGGACGCCCGGGTCGCCCCGGATCGGATCAGCGCCGACGGACCGTCGCGCGGCTGGCCGCTCGACTCACATGGCGGCTCGCGACGGCGAGCGGCGTGCGCCTCGCGGTCCGGAGCCGTCCGGGTCCCGAACGCGACCAGGTCGTCGTGGCGTTCCCGTGGCGGCGGCGCGTCGCGGCCGAGGCGCTCGGGCGCGAGGTGGCGCCGCTCCTGCACGAGGTGGGCGGCCGCCGTTCGGTCGAGCGGCTCCTCGGCGAGGCGGCCGGGCGGGTCGCGGCCGTCCCTCCCGGCGCCGAGCCCGACGTCCCCGAACCCGAGATCCCGGTCGTCTCGATCACGGGCACGAACGGGAAGACCACCACGGTCCGGCTCCTTGCGCACCTGATTCGCTCGGCGGGCAGGAGCGTGGCGTACTCGTCCACGGACGGCGTATATCGCGGCGACGGCGAGCTGATCGAGGAGGGCGACTACTCTGGGTTCGGCGGCGCGGCCCGAGCGCTCGCCGAACGCCCCGACGTCGCAGTCCTGGAGACCGCGCGCGGCGGCATCCTGCTCCGCGGGATCGGCGTGCTCCACAACGACGTCGCGATCGTGACGAACGTGTCCGAGGATCACCTGGGCCTCCAGGGCATCCAGACGATCGACCAGCTCTCGGAGGTGAAGGCTACGGTCACGAGGATCACCCGTTCGGAGGGATGGGATGTGCTGAACGCGGACGACCCCCGGGTCCTGTCGATGCGCCGAGTCGCGACGGGCAGGCCGTGGCTCTGCTCCCTCGATCCGTGGCACCCGGCGATCCGCGACACGCTGGCCGACGGCGGCCGCGCGACCGTGCCCCTCGATGGGTGGATGACCGTGCTCGACGGCTCGTCGTCACGGCCGCTCGTCGAGCTGATCGACATGCCCGTCACGATCGCGGGCATCTCGCGCCACAACGTGATGAACGCGATGCAGGCGGCGTCCGCCGCGCTCGGGATCGGGTTGCCCGAACGCGCGGTCGTGAAGGGCCTCAAGACCTTCGTCACCGATCCCGAACGCAACCCGGGGCGGGCGAACCTGTTCGCGCTCGACGAGCGGGTAGTCGTGATCGACTACGCACACAACGAGGCCGGCATGCGGGGGTTCACGGAGATGTGCAACGGCCTGCGCAAGCCCGGACGGGAGGTCTGGCTCGTGATCTGCGCGGCCGGGGATCGGACCCACCAGATCCTGCACGGCTTCGCGTACGCCGCCGCCCGAGGCGCCGACCACGTCGCGGTGGCCGAGCTCCTGCGGTACCTGCGCGGCCGCGAGCGCCTCGACGTGATCGAACGCCTCATCGCCGGCGCGCGGGACGGGGGCGCCGACGAGGTCGACGCCTACGCGGACGAGCTCGCGGGGCTCCGCGGCGTGCTGGGACGTTCGGAACGCGGCGACGTGATCGGCGTGACCGCGCTCGGGATGCGGCCCGAGGTCTTCGCGTGGCTAGACCAGGCCGGTGCGAAGCGGCTCACGCCCGCACGGGTCAAGCAGTTGGTCCGTGGCGCACGCGGCGGCCGGGATGCCCTCGCGGCGAGCCGGCGCTAGAGGCCGAGGCGCTCCTCGGCGAGCTTCGTCCCATCGATCCGAGCGCGGATCTTCTCGAACGCGACGTCGCGCGAGGTCGACGCGTCGTCCGCGAAGGGCGCGAAGCCGCAGTCGTCCGTCGTGCCGAGCCGGTCCGGCGGCAGGCGATCCGCCGCCTCGCGGACCCGGTCGCGCACCTCCTCCGGCGACTCCACGCTCGGGGCGATCGGATCGATCACGCCGACGAAGATCCGCTGTTCGGGCCGCAGGTGCTCCGCGATGATGTCGAGGACGCGACCCGGGTCCCTCTCACCCGCCAACTCGACGTAGACGTTGCCGACGTTGAGCCGGAACAGGTCCGGCAGCAGCTGCGCGTAGTCGACGTCGGCACTGTGCGTCGAGTCCATGTCTCCGCCCGGGCACGTGTGCACGCCGATCCGGGAACGCTCGTCGTCGGAGAAGCGCTCGAGGACGCGGTTGTTGAGCGCCACGAAGTCCCGGAGGAGCCCGCCCGACGGATCGAGCTTGCACGCGAGCCGGCCCTCGGTGAAGTCGATCTGAACCTTGTAGGCGCCAGCGTCGAGCGACGTGCGGATGTCCTTCTCGCTCTCGCCGACGAGATCGTCCAGGAACGCCTCCCGCGAGTAGCCCTCGATCCCGTCCTGCGGGTACAGGAGGCTGAGGGCCGACGCGGCGATCACGGCCTGCTTGACCGGCACGTTCGCGCGCTTCCTCGCCTCCTCCAGGTAGCTCGCTGCGTACGTCCCGAACCGGAAGGGCGCCGACGCGAGCCTGGGCAGCTGCCGCGTGTGCCCGTCCGCGAACGGGATCACGACGCCGTCGGCCGCGAGGTTCGTCACCCCGTCCAGCGGATAGGTCACGAAGCTGGACTTGGTTTGCTCGCCGTCCGAGATGACCGGTGAGCCCGTCTCCTCGAAGCGGGCGATCGTGTCCGTGAGCGCGTCGTCCTGGAGCGCGCGGAGCTCCCCCTGGGAGATCGTCCCCTCCGCGAACGCGGCCATGCCGTCGATGAGAGTCTTGGGTCTCGGGATACTGCCGATGGGCTCGGTCGGGATCATCGGGGGCTCCTTGCTCGGCTCAAACAGGGTCGGGCGAGCGCGTACCATAACCGCTCCGGTCGGACCCGCGCTGGAAAGGGAAGTCCTGAAGGAGCCGCCACCACCGATGACGCAGCTCTCGGCACGCTCGGTGACGGACGCGCCGGCGGCGCCCAGTGCCACGGCGCCAGAGCCGCCCGCAAGGCCGGACGGACGCACGGTGCGGATCTTCGGGCGCACCTACCCGTTCGTCGCGCCGAACATCCGCGACCCGCGGCTCCACCTGGCGGCGGTGATCATCTCGATCCACTTCCTGGGCCAGATCGCTCTCGGGTTCCGCGTGTCGGTCCCCCAGATCCTGGTGGCGATCCTCGTCTGCGCCGTCATCGAGGTGGGATGGACCCTGTACAAGACGGGCGCGCTGGTCTGGCCGGCGAGCGCGATGCTGACCGGCAGCGGCGTCGCGCTGATCCTGCGCCTGAGCGACATGCAGAGCAACGACCACTGGAGCTGGCGGGGCTGGTACGTGTTCGCGCTTGTGGCGGGGCTGTCGCTGCTCACG
>DATEQE010000139.1:0-5461 GCA_035272825.1 Actinomycetota bacterium | reverse complement strand
GGCGCGCTGAAGGGTGACGGGGGCGGCGACGGACTGTTCAAGTCGACCCAGAAGCGGTTGTCCAAGCTGCAGTCCCAGCGGGACGCGCTGGCGACGGAGCTCAAGAACGCGCTGTCCGACGCGGCGTTCGAGGACACGGCCCTGCCGAGCTCGAACAGTCAGCTGGCACGCTGCGAGTCGCTGCTGGCACGGGCCGAGGAGCTTGCGACGGGCGAGTAGGTGGCCTCGCGCTTAGCCGGGGAGGACCGGGGTGAGCTCGGCGATGTCACACGAGCCTCGCCAGCGCGCGAGCCATTCGCTCGGGGCACCCGCGCGGCTCTTGCGCTTGTCGACGAGGAGCTTGGCCGCGTCTTCCCACTCGGGGCCCTGCAGCACGCGCGACGCCGCGTGGAACTCGTTCGCCGCGGTGTCGCGGCCCTTGCGCCGCGTCACGACGACGAGCTCCGACGCGCCGGGGATGCCCGGCACGCTCTGATCCTCAGGCCCGGGTTCCCGCTGGGACAGCACGAGGATCTTGCCGTTGCGGTAGACGAACCAGGACGGGATCAGCTTGCGCCGACCGCTCGCCTCGACACCGACCCAGATCACGTCCGACCGCTTGAGGCCGTCCTCGATCGCCTTGGGGAGCTTCGCCGACGCGAGCTGGACCAGGACCGGGACCTCGATCTCGCCGACGATCTCCTCGTCGATGACGAACGACACGACGTAGGTCCCGGTCTCGTCGAACGAGGCGTCCGCGACCGTGTCCGTCTCGACCGTGAGATCCATCGAGCCGATCATGCGGCGGACCGCGGGACCCCAGCGATGCACCAGGCGCCCGGACGGTCCGTAGAAGTGGATCTCCTCGGTCACCATGCCCGTCCCAACCTTCCACGCGCGGCTGACGACGAAGGGGAGCGCCGTGCCGGGCGAGCCGAGCAGGTAGACGCCCGGTGGACCCTGTTCGCCGTAGGAGTCCCAGACCCGTTGGTCCACGACGTTGGCGGAGATGAGCTCGCCGACGGTCATCGCCGCGAGAGGATACCCGACGCGTGCCCGCTCACGCGTCGCGCATGTGCCGTCCGCTCACGCTCTTGGGCAACGCCGTTTCAGGCGCTGCGCGCGAGCCAGAGGCGCGGCTCCTCGAGCTCGGGCATCGACGGGAGCGCCTCGGCGGAGTCCCAGATCCGCGCCAGGGTCGCCTCGTCCGTGAGCTCCACGACCGTGTCGCAGAAGGCCCGACCCAGACGGTATTGCTCGCGCTTGACCTCGATCCCGAGCAATCGCTCGAAGACGGGATCGACGTGCTCGGTCTCGCGGTAGCGGCGCATCGCCTCGTCGATCCGAGCATAGGACGGCAGCATCTGCGCCCCGAGTGCGTGCATCACGTGGTCGCCGTAGCCCTCGGATGCGGTCATGAACGCCTGGACCCGGCGGAGCTTGAGCCGCTGCTCGTCGTCCATCACGGCGCCGAACAGCGAGTCCTGCCCGGCGAGCATCTCCTGCATGCCTTCCGGGTTCGAAGGATCGAGCGACGCGAGCCGTTGCTGAAGCTCCTCGACGTCGAGCGTGAGGGTCGAGGTGAAGTCGTCGATCAGCTCCCGGAACCTCGTGAGCGTCCACGGCCGCGCGAACTCGAACCGGTGCGTCACCTCGTGGATCGCGATCCAGGTTCGGAAGTCGGTCGGGTCCAGGCTCCACTCCTTCTCGAAGCGGGCGATGTTCGAGACGACGAACAGCAGCGCGCCGGCGCCGTCGGGCCTCGGCACCGCGATGTCGTACTGACCCAAGACCTGCTGGGCGAGCGTCCCGAGCACGGTGCCCACCTGCGCCCCGAGGAGCAGCGGCGACAGTTGGCCGAGCACCTGCGCGACCCCGGCCTGCGCCTGCTCCGGCACCGCATCCCGCTGCGCCGTCGCGATCGCGTCGCCGATCTTCGCGGCGGCCGGTTCGAGCAACGCCCGCAGCCCCTCGATGTTCGCCTGCACCCACTGCCCGCGCCGAACTGCCTCGACCTTCGCGATGTCGGAAGGGGCCTCGAGGCCGGTGAACCTGCCCACCTGGAGCTCGGCGACCCGGGCGGCCTCGTCGAACCCGTGACGATCCTCCTCGCTCGGGACGGGGTCCTCGGTGCCCCAGGACGCCGACGCGATCCCCACCTGCCTCGCGAGCTCCCAGTTCACCGGTCCGCTCGACGACATCAGGACCCGCTGGATCTCTCGGAACAGCGGGACGTCGTTCCAGATGTCGCCGGGCGGGACGCCGAACGGTTGCTCTTCGGGCGTTGGGCTCATGCGGCCATCCTACGGCCGCGCCCGCGTAACGCCGGCGCCCGGGCGATGCCCCCTCGAAGGCTCGGACCGCTCGCTACGATGGGTGCGTGCGACCCGACCTGCTCGTGCGCGTCACGGCGGATCCGATCGGCGCCGGCGAGGCGGTCGAGTTCGTGAGCGACCCCGCGGCGGGCGGCACCTGCCTCTTCCTTGGGACCGTGCGTGACCACTCGGATGCGGGGGCCGTGACGGGCCTCACGTACGAGGCCTGGGAGGAGCAGGCCGAGCGCCGGCTCGAGGAGGTCGCCGACGAGATGTTCGAACGCTGGCCGCTCCGCAAGGTCGCGTTCCTCCACCGGTTCGGCGAGCTCGGGCTCGGTGACGTCTCCGTCGTGGTGGCGTGCTCGTCGGCGCATCGCGCCGAGGCGTTCGAGGCCTGCAGGCACGGGATCGAGCAGCTGAAGCGGGACGTGCCGATCTGGAAGAAGGAGCACCTCACCAGCGGCGTCTCGAGCTGGGTGATGGGGTCGTGACGTTCGGGACCCCGAACAGCTGATGGGGCGCGACCTCGCGATCGACCTCGGGACCGCGAACACGCTCGTCTACCGCCAGGGCGAGGGGATCGTGTTCAACGAGCCGACCGTCGTCGCGATGAACTCATCGAGCGGCAAGGTCGAGGCCATGGGCGACGAGGCCTGGCAGATGATCGGTGGGCGTTCGGGCAACGTCGTCGCCCTCCGCCCGCTGCGTCACGGGGTGATGACCGAGTTCGACATCACCCAGCGGATGATCGAGGAAGTCCTGCGCCGAGTCGGCGTCTCCCGCTTCCCGAGACCCCGCGTGCTGTCATGCGTGGCGAGCGAGTCCTCCGAGGTCGAACGCCGGGCCGTTCGGGAGGCCGTGAAGTTCGCTGGCGGGCGCAACGTCGTGCTGGTCGAGGAGCCGCTCGCCGCTGCGGTCGGTGCGCGTCTCCCCATCCATGAGCCGATCGGGAACCTGATCGTGGACATGGGCGGCGGCACGACCGAGATGGCGGTCGCCTCGATGGGCGGGATCGTCTCCGGCGGCTCGACGCGGCTGGGCGGATTCGACCTCGATACCGCGATCCAGGACCACCTGCGTCGTGAGTACGACGTCGCGATCGGAGAGAAGTCCGCCGAGGAGATCAAGATCGCGATCGGCTCGGCGTTCCCCGCCCCGCAGGGACGCGCCGCGATCGTGACGGGTCGGGCGCTCGCGACCGGCGCTCCCACCGAGATCCGCGTCACCGAGGACGAGATCCGCCATGCGATGTCCGAGCCCGTCCACCAGATCGTGGAGGCCGCGAGGAGGACGATCGCCGAGGCGCCCCCCGAGCTCACCCACGACGTGCTTGAGGCCGGCATGTTCCTCACCGGCGGCGGCGGTCTCCTGCGAGGGCTGGACCTGCTCCTGTCGCAGGAGTGCGAGGTACCGGTGCACCTCACCGAACGGCCGCTCGAGACCGTGGTCATCGGCCTGGGCGCGATGCTCGAACACCTCGACGACTACCGGGCATCGTTCCAGCTCGTCCGAAAGCGCTGACCGGCGACGGATCCGGACCGGCCGCTAGTCCAGGAAGGCCTCGATCGTCTTGTTGATCAGATGGCCGAGCTCGTAGAGCGCGAACGCGAGCGCCGCGGCGCCGACCCCGAGCAGGACGATGACGCCGACCAATCCCTGCAACCGTTCGCGGAGCTCCGGGCCCTGCGTCGAGACCTGGAGGTAGGCGTACCCGGGAGCCGGAGCCCCCGGTTCGATCCCCTCGAGGGCCTCCTCCGGTTCCGTCTCCCCGAACCCGGCCGCCGGCGGCGTCCGTTGACCGCGGACCGTCCCCAGGTACACGGCGCAGCCGACGAGCACCGACAGCACGGCCACGATCATGAACGGCATCGCGAGAGCGTACCCCCGCTTCTCCCTCGTCTGCGCGACCTCCCCGTACCATCGCTCCTGTGCTCCGCTGGAAACGTGTCGTCCTCTATGTGACGATCGGGGTGACCGCGGGGGTCGCCGTCACCGTCTATCTCCCGTGGTACGCGGTCGGCCCGGGGCCGGCCCGCGCGGTCCAGCCGCTGATCCGGTTCGAGGACAGGACCCGGTACGAATCGCAGGGCAGCTTCGTGATGACCTCCGTGCGGTACACGCGGCTGACCGGTTTCGACATGCTCCTGGCCTGGCTCGACCCCGACCGCGCCGTGGTCGCTCGTTCGGTGCTGTATCCGGATGGGGAGGACGTCCAGGTCGAACGCGAGCGCTCGATCTCGCAGATGGACTCGAGCAAGCTCGACGCGTCGGCGGTGGTCCTGCGAGCCCTCGAGGGCTACCCGAAGGACCACGGCGACGGCGTGCTGGTCGAAAGCGTCGTCTCGGGCTGCGCGGCGGATGGCGAGCTCTTCCCCGGGGACCGGATCCTGTCGATCGACGGAGAGCCGGTCGAAAGCTACCGCGACGCGAGCCGAGCGATCGAGGCCGCCCCGTCGGGGTCCACGCTCACGTTCGACCTGTCGGTCGACGGCGATCCCGAGACCGTCGACCTCGTGCGCGAACCGTGCGGCGACAGCGAGGACCCGCTGGTCGGGGTCCGGATGATCAACAGCTTCCCGTTCGAGGTGAGTATCTCGAGCGGCGAGATCGGGGGGCCCTCGGCGGGGCTGATGTGGGCGCTCGGCCTGTACGATCTGCTCACCCCCGGAGACCTGACTGACGGCCGGACGATCGCCGGGACGGGTCAGATCGCCCTCGACGGCACCGTAATCCCGATCGCCGGCATCGAGGAGAAGCTCTCGGCGGCCGCCGACGCCGGTGCCTCGGTCTTCCTGGTCCCCCGGGGCAACATGAAGGCGGCCAGGACCACGGGCGGCCACGGGCTCGAGCTCGTGCCGGTCGCCGCCTTCGACGACGCCCTCGTGTACCTGAACGGTCGATAGCCGGCTCCGTCCTCCGCAGGCGCCGGTGATAGGCTTGCGCCGCTCTCCCATCGACTGCGAAAGACGGACACCAGGGACCTATGGTCGTACGCGTTCCGACGGCTGCGCCCTCGCAGGGACGGCGTCGGCTCATCATCATCATCGTCGCGGTGGTGGCCGCCTTCCTCGTGCTCTTCACCGCGCTCTCCGGGTTCTTCGTCGACGTCTTGTGGTTCCGCGAGGTCCGCCTCTCCGACGTGTTCTGGACCGTCCTGCGGACCAAGG
>DATEQE010000138.1:0-3948 GCA_035272825.1 Actinomycetota bacterium | reverse complement strand
CGCCGATCCCGTACATCGCGAGCGCCACTCCAGCCTGCGGCACCGAGAACCCTTGATGCGTGAGGTACAGCGTCATGAACGGCATCACGAAGGTGCCGAGCCGGTTCACGAACGTCCCGCCGAACAGCACCCAGGCCGCGGGCGGGAGCGAGCGGAGGTGCTGTCGGAGGCTCGGTCGTGCGGGTTCCATCTGGCTCAGCGTAGGGGTGGGCGGCGACGCCCGACTAACGGCGGTAGTCGGTCACGTACGAAGGCGGATCGATCCCGTTCGGCAGGAGCGGGTCGGGCTCGGGCTCGCCGGGGACCGTCGTGAACGGGAGGACGCCGGCCCACACCGGGAGCTCGAGGTCCTCGACCTCGTCCTTCGGTGGGCCGGTGCGCACCTTCGCCGATGCCTCGTCCATCGGGATCGCGAGGATCGTCGTCTGGTTGAGCTCGCGATCGTTCGGCAGGCGCGCGTCGGCCGAGCGGCCCGGGACGACGTGCTCGACGAGCGCGCGCTGCGCCTCGAACTTCTCGGTCGGGTCGGTGACCTCGCGCGCGCGTCCGTAGACCACGACCGAGCGGTAGTTCATCGAGTGGTGGAACGCGCTCCGTGCCAGGACGAGCCCGTCGATCAGCGTCACCTCCGCGGCGACCGGCGCGCCCGCCTTCGTCGAGCGGAGCGTCCGGCTCGCGTTCGAGCCGTGGACGTAGAGGGTGTCGCCGACCCGGGCGTGGATCGTGGGGATCACCCGCGGCTCGCCGTCCTGCACGTAGGCGAGGTGGCAGATCAGGGCCTCGTCCAGGATCGCGTCGATCGCGTCGCGCTCGTACACGCCGCGCTCGGGGAGCCGGCGGACGCGCGTGCGCTCGGAGGGGGGCGCCGCGCGCGCGTTCGCGGCGGTCGCGCGCGGTGCGGGCTGGGGTACCGGTTCGATCTGTCGGGTCCGCTCCGTCATGGTCCGGATGGTACCGGCCGCGTCCACCGGGGTCCGGCCTGACGGTGGTTACGTCATCGGCCCGCTGGAACCCCCGTCGCCGCGTTGCTGCAGGAAGCGCTCGATCTCACCCACGAGCTCGTCGCCGGTCGGCAGCTCCTGGTTGTCCACGACCGACTCCAGGCGCTCGACGTAGGTCCGCGAGTCGTCGTCGGCCTGGACGATCTGGTCCAGCCGCTGCCGCTGCGCCATCGCCTCGTCGGGCAGTCCGTCAAGCGGCGGCTCGACGCCGAGGTGCCGCCCGAGGTGTTCGAGGATGGCGATCGCCGCAGCCGCGTAGGGGCCGCCAACGTAGTGCGGCACCTGCGCGTAGAAGCCGACGGTCGGCACCCCGTCGTCCGCGACAGCCTTCTCGATCGCCGACAACGCGGCGGAGGGGACTCGGAGCAGGCCGGCAGGCCCGACCTGCTCGTCCTCGTGCAGCAGCCCCGCGTCCGACGCGGTGGCCAGCACGGGGACCGGGCGCGTGTGGGGCACCGCCGTCGGGATCGCGCCGAGGCTCACCCACTGCGTCACCCCGAGCCGCCGCGCGACCGAGAGCACGTCCCGCCCGAGCTCCTGCCACCGGAAGTCGGGCTCGGCGCCGGTGAGCACCAGGACGTCCCGGCTCCCGAGCCGCCGGTGACGCAGCGTCAGCTCCGGCCAGGTGAGCTCGCTCAGCCGGCCGTCGACCACGTCGAGCACCGGCCTGCGCGAACGGAAGTCGAACAGCAGGTCGCCGTCGAACGTCGCGAGCGGCGCCGCGCTGTCGGCGAGCCGCTCCGCCGCCGCCGTCGAGGCGCCCGCCGCGTCGATCCAGCCGTCGAGGGCCGCGACGATCACGGGGGCGACGAGCGGCTCGGTCGGTTCGCTCAGCAGATAGAGCGGCATGGATCGAGGATAGCCCCCGGTCGCTTCAGGGACGGACGAGCAGCCCCTGGAGGCCGCGGATCACGTAGTTCGGCTTCCAGCGGGGCTCCTCGACGAGCTCGAGGTTCGGGAACCGGTCCATCAGCGTCGTGAACGAAACCTGGAGCTCCTGACGGCCGAGCGGGGCGCCGAGGCAGAAGTGGATGCCGGCCCCGAACGAGAGGTGCGGGTTCGGGTCGCGGGTCAGGTCGAGCTCGTCGGGCCGGTCGAAGACCGAGGGGTCGCGGTTCGCCGACCCGAACAACAGGCCGAGCTCCGCGCCACGGGGGATCTGGACGCCGTGGATCTCGAAGGCTTCGAGCACCCACCGTTCGAACATCTGCAACGGCGTATCGAACCGCAGGAGCTCCTCCATCGCGTTCGGCAGCAGCGAGCGGTCGGCGCGGAGCTCGCGCAGGCGATCGGGGTTGCGGAACAGCGACCACCAACCGAGCAACGTGGAGTTGACGGTCGCCTCGTGCCCCGCGTTCAGCAGGAGCACGCACGTGCCCACCAGCTCGTCCTCCGTCAGCTGCTCGCCCTCGTCGACCACGAGCGCGAGCTGCGAGATGAGGTCCCCGCCCGGATCCCGCTTGCGCTCGCGCGCGAGCTCCCGCAGGTAGGCCGAGAACTCGTTGCTCGCGCGCACCGCGTCCCGCTGCATGTCGGTCGACGGGTGCAGCTCGTACATCTTGCAGATGTCGGCGGACCAGGGGCGCAGGTGGTGTCGGTCGGCCTCGGGGACCCCGAGCATCTCGGCGATCACCGTGACGGGGAGCGGTTCCGCGACCCGGAGCAGGTCGAACTCGCTCGCGCCGTCGAGTCCGTCGACGAGGCCGTCCATGATCGCCTGCACGCGCGGCCGGAGCCCCTCGACGAACCGCGGGGTGAACGCCTTCGAGACGAGCCGCCGCACCCTCGTGTGGTCCGGCGGCTCCATGTCCAGGATCCCCGCGTTGATCAGATCCCAGAACGGCGCGTGCCACTCGGGCGGATCCTGGTGGGCCATCTCGGCGTGCGAGGCCAGGTGCCGGTAGGTGCGCCCGAACCGCCGATCGCGCAGCAAGGCGTTCACGTCCTCGTACCGCGAGATCAGCCAGTGATCGGTCGCCTCGTCGAAGCGGACCGGTTCCCGCTCGCGCAGCTGGGCGTAGGCCGGATACGGGTCGGCGATGAAGTCGAGCTCGGCCGGGGCGAAGTCCATCGTTCCGACTGTAGCGCCGAGCGCCGCAGCCGCGACACGGGCGAACGATGGAGGTCGTGCCGGGTCAGGCGGTCGCGCTCGAGCCCGTGTCCCAGGTCGTCCCGTCGTCGCGCATCCGGCGGATGAGCGCATAGCCGCCGCCGCCGAGCGCGAGCAGGAAGAGCATCCATCGACCCTTGTGCGAGTGCTCCTTCTCGTCCTCGTGTTCCATGCGCTCCTCGAGCAGGTCGAGGATCCGCTGATGCTCGGTCCTGGACTCCTCCACCTCGTCGCGCAGCAGCTGGTTCTCGAGCCGGAGTCGCTCGGCCTCCTGGCTGGACCGGTCCAGGCGCTTCTCGAGCATCCGATCCTTCATGCGGTGGCCGGCGGCCTCGGCCTTGATGCGTGCAGCGGAGCCGTAGCCCCTCATCGTCCCGGTCATGCCCATCGTGCGTGGCCTCCTCGCGTCGGGGACATCGGGTCGATACCCCATCTGGGCCGAGCACGAACCTGCCCTCAGCCTGCCGGCGCGATGTTCTGGTTCGAGCGGAACAGGTTGGTCGGGTCCCAGCGTGCCTTGAGCTCGGCCAGGCGTTCGTACTTCTCGGCGCCGTACGCCGCCCGGACCCGGTTGGCGCCCTCGTCGCCGAGGAAGTTCACGTAGACGCCGCGCGCCATCGGCTCGAGCTCCCCGAACATGGACCGCACCCACGCCACATGCTCTGGCGCCCCGTCGGTCTCCTCCGGGAGCCACACGCCGTTGATGTTCACGTCGAACGCCGGCGATCGCCCGGCGTACGCGGTGTCCATCTCCCCGACCCGCGACATCGCGCCCCCGAGCTGGAACGCCACCGCGTACGAGCGCGGCGAGGTGATCCGCTCGACGTGGTCGACGAT
>DATEQE010000137.1:0-4043 GCA_035272825.1 Actinomycetota bacterium | reverse complement strand
GTGCGGATCACGAGGCTGGCGCTGCCGCTACTCCGCCGTTCGGACGATGGGGCCATCGTGCTGCTCTCCTCGGCGCTCGCCCTGGTCTCGTCACCGCGGATGGCCGTCTATGCGGCCACGAAGGCGGCGATCCACTCGCTCGCCCGCTCCCTACGCGCGGAGCTCGACGGCGAGGTCAAGGTGTTCGACGTCCTGCCGCCGTGGGTCGAGAGCGAGCTCTCGCAAGGGGTCGCGGGAGCGAAGATCACGCGGGATCACGTGGCCGCCGAGGTCGTCGCCGGGTTGCGCAGGGACCGTTTCGAGATCCGCGTCGGGCGCATCAAGCAGCTCGCGGTGATCGGCCGGATCAGCCAGAAGCTCGCGGACTCGATCGCGGCGCGGGCGACCGGTTGAAGGGGGTTGCGGCGTCCGGGATCGAGGAAGGACCATCGATCCGTACGCCGGTCGGTATCGGAATCGAGAGCGCGTGGCGTTCGCAGATCCACCGACGGAGGGTGGCACGATGGAGACGTTCGAGAACACGGTGACGATCCGTCGGCCGCCCCACGACGTCTTCGCGTTCCTCGCGGACTTCGAGAACGTCCCGAGGTGGAACCACGCGATCGAGTCGACGACGAAGACCTCGGCCGGACCGGTCGGCGTGGGCAGCACGTACCGCCAGATACGCTCGCAACCGAGGAGCAGCGAGGAGGGGCTCGAGGTGACCGCGTTCGAACCTGCAGCCCATCTCGGCGTCGAGGGCGAGATCGGTCCCTTCCATGCACGTCTCGACTACCGGCTCGAACCGATCGAGGGAGGGACGAGACTCCTCAATGGTGTCGAGCTCGAAGCTGCCTCAGCCGTGTCGAAGCTCCTGGCTCCGCTGGCGGGGTCCCGAGTCAAGGCCGCCGTCGCCGAGAACCTCGACACGCTGAGGCGGATCCTCGAGTCGGATCGAAGTTCGTCCGACTGACCCGTGGGATCCGCGGCCGGTCGGGCCCCGAGCCTCCGGCACCACGACTACGATCGCAACGTGCGGAGCGGCGTGACCCGATCGCCGGGCGAGCAGCCCGAGGAGCTCGCACTCGGGGAGCTCGCGGCCTGGGCGGGGATCCCCCCGGAGGAGGTCGAGCGACTCATCGGGTGCGGGATCCTGGTCCCCCGTGAAAGGCCCCGGCCCTTCCGGGCGGCCGACGTCCTGAAGGTGCGCGTCGCGCGAGCCTGTGAGGCGGGCGGCTTGCCGATGGAGGGCATGGCCGAGGCCATCCGGGCGGGTCTCCTCTCGTTCGCGTTCGTCGAGAGCTGGCCCTTCGTGCCGGATGGCTCCCGCCGCACCCAGACCCATCTCGAGCTCGCCGAGGAGGCCCGCCTCCCGCTCGAGTTCCTCCAGAGGCTCGTGGAGGCCTTCGGGTTCACCCGACCCGAGCCGGAGGACGTCGTCGTCGAGGCCGAGCGCCCGATCGCGCTGCTCGCGGGGCGCCTGGCCGAGCTCGAGATCGTCGACCAGGCGATCTTGGCGCGGCTCGGCCGCGTCTACGCGGAAGCGTTCCGACGGATCGCCCTGGCCGAGACGGAGGTCTACCACACCGGGGTGGAGGTGCCACTGCTCCGCTCGGGCGTGGGTGAGAGCAGGACCATGGAGCTCGCGTCCAGCCTGAGCCCGGAGCTGACCGGGATGCTCGACGTCGCCGTCATGGCCGCGTACAGACGGCAGCAGGAGCTCACCTGGACCGAGCACCAGATCGAGCACGTCGAGCAGGCGCTCGAGGACGCGGGCGTCTCGCTGCCGGCGACGCCGCCGACGGCGATGTGTTTCCTCGATCTCTCGGGCTACACCCGCCTCACCGAGGAGCGCGGTGACCAGGAGGCGGCGGCGCTCGCAGGCCGGCTCTCCGAGATCGTCCAGCAACGATCGCGTCTGCACGGAGGCGAAGCGGTGAAGTGGGTCGGCGACGGCGTCATGTTCCGCTTCCGGGAACCGAGTGGCGCCGTGGTGTCGGCCCTCGACATGGTGGAGGAGATCCCCGCGGCGGGCCTGCCGCCCGCTCACGTGGGGGTCGCCGCGGGCCCGGTGATCCGTCAAGGAGGCGACTACTACGGGCGAACGGTCAACCTCGCCTCTCGGATCTCCGATCGCGCCGCGGGCGGACAGGTCCTCGTCAGCGAGCCGGTCGTGGAGCTGGCCTCGGTGCCGGGCGTGACCTTCGTCGGGATCGGGTCGATCGAGTTGAAGGGCCTGAAGAGACCAGTCGACCTGTTCGAAGCCCGTCGCGCCTGAGCTTCGCGACCGGGAGGCCGTCGTCGCGATCACAGCTCGCGGATCTCGGCTCGCGCCGCGAGCGCGTCGGCCCTGGCCGCGTCGAGCGCGCCGGCGCCGGGGAGCTCGGCGTTCGCCGCGGCCGCGCCCAGGGCGAGCCGCAACGCTTGCGGCCAGGGATCGCCGCGCTCGAGCCCGACGACCAGACCCGCGAGGAACGCGTCGCCGCTGCCGACGGGGTAACGGCCGCGCTCGTACAACGTGCCCTTGTACCTTGTGCCATCGGGGGCGGCCACCGCCACGCCGTCCGCACCCCGGGTCACGATCCCGCAATGTCCGTCCCCGCCGGCGAGCGCTCGGAGCTCCGCGCAGGAGGCCGACGCGTCCTCGCGGCCGTCGGCGGGCCGGCCGAGCAGCCCCGCGGCCTCCGCGGCGTTCAGCTTCACGATCTCCGGTCCGGCTTCCACGGCGAGACGGAGGGGTTCACCCTCGGCGTCGACCGCCACCCGCATGCCCGCCGCCTGGGCCTCCGCGAGGAGGTCGCGGTACCCGCCGTCGGACAGCCCCCGCGGCATCGAACCCGAGATCGTGAGCCAGCTCCCCGGCTGGAACAGGCGGATCGTCGCATCCATCAGCTCCGCCCACGCCGCCTCCGGCGCGACCGGACCGTGCTCGTAGAACTCCGTGAGGTTGCCGGCGCTCCGGTCGGCCACCGACAGGGAGGATCGATTCTCGCCGTGGGTCCAGACGATCGCGCCGCCGATCCCCTCTGCCTGCAGGGTCTCCTCCAGCCATCGTCCCGCGTGTCCGCGCAGGATCGTCGCGACGCGCACGTCGCCGCCCAGTCGATGTGCGGCGCGCGCCGCGTTCAGCCCCTTGCCGCCGGCGGTCGGCACGAACCCGAGCGGTCGGTGGATCCCGCCGACGACCAACCGTTCGACCTCGAACAGCTTGTCGATCGAGGGGTTCGCCGCCACGCAGACGATCACGCCGGGAACGTTACCCGTCGAGGTCGACGGCCCGCTCGGTCGGGTGCGAGACTCGCGGCGTGGCGAAGGTCACGATCATCGGCGCGGGCAGCGTCGAGTTCACGAGGGGGATCCTCGCGGATCTGTGCGCGTACGAGGAGCTGCACGGATCGCTCGAGATCGCCCTCCACGACATCGACGCCGAACGTCTCGCGTACGCCCTCCTCGCGGCCGATCAGATCGTGGAGCGCTCGAACGCGGGATACGCCGTCTCGGCGCACGAGTCGCGCGCGTCCGCGTTCGACGGCGCCGACTACCTGATCAACGAGATCCAGGTGGGGGGCTACCCGGCGACGCGGACCGACTTCGACATCCCGAAGACGTTCGGGCTACGCCAGACGATTGGCGACACGATCGGCATCGGCGGGATCATGCGCGGTCTCCGCACGATCCCGGTCATGATCGAGATGGCCGACGAGATGGTCGAGCGATGCCCCGACGGCCTCCTGCTCAACTACACGAACCCGATGGCGATGGTGCCCTGGGGCATCTGGAGCGGTTCGCGCCTGCCCGCGTCCAACGTGGTCGGCGTCTGCCACAGCGTCCGCGACACGCACGCGTTCCTCGCACGAACGGTCGGCGTCCCGGAGCAGCGCGTCGAGTTCCGAACGGCGGGGTTCAACCACCAGTGCTTCGTCTACGTGTTCCGCGACCGCGAGACCGGCGAGGACCTGTACCCGCGCCTGCGGGCGATCGTCGAGGCCGATCCCGAGGGCCTCGGGCGGCGGGTGCGTGTCGAGCTCTTCAAGCGGTTCGGCTACTTCCCGACCGAGTCCTCC
>DATEQE010000136.1:0-4873 GCA_035272825.1 Actinomycetota bacterium | reverse complement strand
GGAGTCCGTCCTCGGCTCCATGATGCTCTCGCCCGACGCGATCGCCGACGTCATCGAGATCGTCCGCCCCGCCGACTTCTACCGGACCCCGAACGCCAAGATCTTCGACACCCTCCGCGAGATCTACGGCCGGGGTGACCCGGTCGACGCGATCACCGCAGTGGAAGAGCTCAAGCGGCGGGGGATGCTCGAGGAGGTGGGCGGCCACCTCGCGATCTCTGACCTCGTCGACCGGGTCCCCACGCCCTCGTCCGCCGCGTCCTACGCCCGGATCGTCGCCGAGACCTCGCTGCTCCGCCGGCTGATCGGCGCGGCCGCCGACATCATGGACATGGCCTACTCGGCCCCCGAGGAGCCCGAGCACGTCGCCGACGTGGCCGAGCAGAGGATCTACGAGGTCGCGCGGCACAGCGAGAAGGAGCAGGTCGCCTCGCTGCACGAGCTCGTCGACGAAGCGATGACGGACCTCGAGCGGATCCAGAACCGCGAGTCCGCGTTCGCGGGCGTGCCGACCGGGTTCCGCGACGTCGACACTCTCCTGTCGGGGATGCAGTCGGGAAACCTGATCGTGATCGCGGCCCGTCCGGGCGTGGGCAAGTCGTCGTTCGTCACCAACGTCGCCCGCAACGTCGCGGTCGACGCCGGTCTGCCGGTTGCGATGTTCTCCCTCGAGATGTCGCGGTGGGAGATCGGCATGCGGCTGCTCTGCGGTGAGGCCAGGGTGCCGTGGGACAGCATCCGCAACAAGCGCGTGGGTGCGGAGGACTGGTCGCGGATCGCACAGGCCGCCGACAGCCTGCACGAGGCACCGCTGTTCATCGTCGACTCGGGCAACGTCACGCTCGTCGACATCCGCGCCAAGGCTCGCAGGTTGTCCGCGCGGAGGGCGGGTCTCGGCATGATCATCGTCGACTACCTCCAGCTGATGTCCCACACGCGCCGCGTCGACAACCGCCAGCAGGAGATCGCCGAGATCAGCCGTGGTCTCAAGATGCTCGCCAAGGAGCTCGAGATCCCGGTGATCGCAGTCTCGCAACTGAACCGCGACCCCGAACGCCGTCAGGACAAGCGGCCGCAACTCTCGGACCTGCGGGAGTCCGGCGCGATCGAGCAGGATGCCGACGTGGTGATGTTCATCCACCGCGAGGACGCGGACCCTGCCAAGAAGGGTCTGGCCGATCTGATCGTTGCCAAGCATCGCAACGGCCCGACCGACACGGTGCCGCTCACCTTCCTGCCGCACCTGACGCAGTTCCGCAACCACGCCACCGCGGTGACGTGACCGTCGACGGCCGCCGCGTCCGGGCGCTCGCCCGCCGGCTCGAGCGGCACTTCGGGGAACTCGCCCCGCCCCGAGCCTGCGACCCGCTCGACGAGCTGATCCTCACGGTGCAGTCCCAACACACCAGCGATCTGAACGCCGAGCGCGCGTTCAGGCTCCTGCGGGCCCGCTACCCGACGTGGGACGACGTGGTCCGCGCGCCCACCGGCGAGCTCGCCGACACGATCCGCTCGGGGGGGCTCGCCAACACGAAGGCCGCCCGGCTCCAGGCGATCTTGGTCGAGATCCATCGGCGCGAGGGCGGGTACGACCTTTCGGCCCTCGCGTCGCGATCGGACCCCGAGATCGCCGAGTACCTCTCGTCGCTCCCCGGCGTCGGCCCCAAGACGGCTGCGGTCGTGATGGCCTTCGCGTTTGGCCGGGAGACGATCCCGGTCGACACGCACGTGCACCGGGTGGCCACACGGCTCGGTCTGGTCCCGACGACCACCGCCGAACGCGCGCAGCGGCTGCTGGAGGAGCTCGTCCCCGAGGAGCTGAAGACGCCGATGCACGTCGGCCTGATCAGGCTCGGTCGCGAGATCTGCAAGGCGGGCCGCCCCCGGTGCGAGGACTGTCCGCTGTTCGAGCTGTGCCCGACGGGACCGGTGGTGCTCGGCGTCGTGCGTCAGCCGAGCTCGACCTCGAGCTCGTAGGTCGCCTGCGTGCCGCGGGACGCCTCGAACCCCCCTCCCTGCGGATCCCTCCGAGCTCGTCGGTGCCGGGGCCTTTCGCGATCGTCCAGGTGCCCTCGATGCCACGCCGTCGAAGTCGTCCCGGGAGTCCATCACGAACGAACCCTTGCGTCCGGCGATCGCCCGGGCACGCGCCACCGACCGACGAAGCGCGCCGTGCCGTCACCCCGACACGACATCAGCCACTGCACCGTCCCATCGCCATCGAGGTCGCCGGCGAACGTCTGCTCGCCCCACGCCCCGCGTCAGCTTCGCGCCGCCCTCGAGCCCTTCGTACGTGTCCTCGCACATCGACGTCACCTGGAACCGCCCTCGTCCCCTTCGTCATGGCCACCTCCTCGGAGCGTCCGGCGACGAGAGAGGTCCCCCCGGAAGCGCCCGGGGAATCACGGTGTGCGAGGGGAGGAACGTCCATCCGATGGAGCGGGCGAGGGGAATCGAACCCCCGTTTCAAGCTTGGGAAGCTTGCGTTCTACCATTGAACCACGCCCGCGCGAGCCGCTCGCCGGAGCGAGCGGCTCCCTAGTGTAGCGAGCCCGTGGACCGCGTTGGAGGCCACCCTGCTAGCCTCCGATGCCCCATGACGCAGCCGGATCCGGACCTCTGGCCGCACGTCCTGTCGAAGATCGCCGCCGGAACCTCTCTGGATCGCGACGAGGCGGCGGCGGCGATGCGCGTGGTGATGTCGGGGGAGGCGACGCCCGCACAGGTCGGCGGCCTCCTGATGGCGCTGCGCACCAAGGGCGAGACGGTCGAGGAGATCGAGGGGCTCGCGGACACGATGCTCGGGTTCGCGAACCCTGTCGCCCCGCCGCTACCGGTCGTCGACACCTGCGGGACCGGCGGGGATCGCAGCGGGACGTTCAACATCTCGACGGTCGCGGCGCTGGTCGTCGCCGGGGCCGGCGTCCCCGTCGCCAAGCACGGCAACCGGGCCGCGTCGTCCATCTGCGGCTCGGCAGACCTGCTCGAGGCGCTCGGCGTCCGGATCGACCTGGACGCGACCGGCGTCGAACGCTGCCTGGCCGAGGCCGGCATCGCATTCATCTTCGCGCCGGTGTTCCACCCCGCGATGGGTCACGCGGGCCCGGTCCGCCGCGAGCTCCGCGTCCCGACCGTCTTCAACTTCCTCGGCCCGCTCACCAACCCTGCGCGACCGTTCGCGCAGGTCGTCGGCGTGTCGGACGAACGCATGCTGCCGCTCCTCGCGGAGGTGCTCGCCCGGCGCGGGACGAGGGCGAGGCTGTTCCGGGCGCTCGACGGCCTGGACGAGCTCACCACGACAGGTCCGTCGCTCGTCTTCGACGTTGAGGACGGCGAGCTGCGCGAGTCGACGCTCGACCCGGCGGACCTGGGGCTCGCCCGGTCCGAGGTCGGGGACCTGCGCGGCGGCGACCCGGAGGCCTCGGCCGCGATCGCCCTCGCGATCCTCCACGGCGCGACCGGGCCGCGCCGCGACGTCGTGCTGCTCAACGCGGCAGCCGCGCTCGAGGTCTCGGGCAGGGCGAGCTCGCTCGACGAGGGCCTCGCGATGGCGGCCACGTCGATCGATTCGGGCGCGGCGGTCGACGTGCTGGCGCGCTGGGTGTCGTCCTCGGGGAACGGGTAGCATCCGGCCGCGATGATCCTGTCCGACGTCGACATCCGCAAGGAGCTGGCGGCGGGCCGCATCGAGATCGATCCGTTCGATGACGCGTGCGTCCAGCCATCGTCCGTCGACCTGCACGTCGACCGCCAGTTCCGCGTCTTCGCGAACTCGCGCTACCCGTACATCGACGTCCGTCGAGAGATGCCGGACTTGACCGAGGTGGTCGAGGTCGCCGATGACGAGGCCTTCATCCTGCACCCCGGCGAGTTCGTGCTCGGGTCGACGATCGAGCGGGTGGGCCTGCCCGACGACCTGGTCGCCCGTCTCGAGGGCAAGTCGAGCCTCGGGCGCCTCGGGCTGCTGATCCACTCCACCGCCGGCTACGTCGACCCGGGCTGGGACGGGTACCTAACGCTCGAGCTGTCGAACGTCGCGAACCTGCCGATCACGATCTACCCGGGGATGAAGATCGGGCAGATCTCGTTCTTCCGGCTGAGCACGCCCGCCGAGGTTCCCTACGGGGCGACGGGGACCAAGAGCAAATACCAGGGCCAGCGAGGTCCGACGGCCAGCCGATTCTTCGAGGAGTTCGGCGACCCCGAGGCCTAGCGGGCCCCGGCGTCGCCCTCGTTCTGGGCCGGCGGCGATGAGGACACCGGCGCCTGCGGGTCGTCGGTCGTGTCGTCCTTCGGGTCGGCTGACCGGCGTGATGCCTTCGCCTTCAACGCGCGGTACCAGGCGTCCTCGTAGGCGTCCTGGTCCGGCTCCGTCGGGGCCCTGTATCGATCGGTCGACATCGCTCTTCTCCCGTCGTGAACGCTCTCGCTAGTGGCCGGATCCGCTCGGGCGGCCGACCGTTTCGACCGGCTGCAGGCCCGGCCCGATGCCCATCGAAACCGCCGCCATCGCCGCCTGCGTGCGGTTGGTGACGCTCAGCTTGCGGAAGATCGCTGCCAGGTGCGCCTTCACCGTCTTCTCCGACAGGAACAGCGCGCGAGAGATGTCTCTGTTGCTCCGGCCCTCGGCCAGAAGCGCGAGGATATCGGTCTCGCGCTGCGTGAGCGACCCGGCTGTGCGCACCGACGGGGTCCCGTCGTTCGCGACGCCACCATCGATCGACTCGAACAGGTTCTGGATCACCTTCGGGGACAGGACGTTGCCGCCGCCGGACAGCGCGACGTTGATCGCCTGTTCGAGGTCCTCGGGCGTGGCGTCCTTCAGCATGTACCCGGCCGCGCCCTCGGCGAGCGCACGGCGCACGTAGTGCGC
>DATEQE010000135.1:0-4478 GCA_035272825.1 Actinomycetota bacterium | reverse complement strand
ATGGGCATGTACGTATCCCTCGTGTGGCTGATCGCGTTTGGCGTGGTCGCGGGGATCCAGGGCGACTACTGGAACGACGGATGGTTCTGGATCGCGATCGGGCTCCTGGTGGTCGCCGTGGGCGAGATGTCGGCCATCGCTCGGCCCTACTACGAGCGTGTGAAGGAGGCCGTCGAGGTCCGGCCCTCCGGGGTTCCTCGCAGGAGCGACGAAGAGCTGGAGGAGATCCTCTCGTCGCCCGTCGCGCTGTGGAACGCCGCATTCGGCGCGGCGGTCCTGCTCGCGATCACCTGGCTGATGATCTTCAAGCCGTTCCAGGTGTTCTAGCCGCGCTCCTAGAGGTCGGTGGGTGCGAGCGGGCGTTCGGCCGGACCGGCGACCACCTGACCGGTGGCGGAGTACCGGGAGCCGTGGCACGGACACAACCAACCGTGCTCCGACGCGTCCCACTTCACCGTGCAGCCCGCATGCGTGCACTTGGCCGACATCGTGGTCACGTTGCCCTTCTTGTCCCGGTAGACCGCGACCTTGTGGTCCGCGGACCTGACGATGCCGCCCTCCCCGGGCGCGATCTCCGAGAGGCTCTGGGCGACCGTGCGCGCGACCAGGACGTCGCACGGCGCGGACTCGGCCACGTCGCGAGGGACCGAACCCAGCAGCGCGGCCTTGGCTCCGGTGAGGCCTCGGTTGCCGATCACCACCAGATCGAAGCCCTCGCTCGCGGCCGCGTCGACGATCTCATCGGAGGGGTCGCCGGTGCGGATCTCGATCGCCGAGGTCACGCCGGCCTCGTCACCGATGGTCGACACCGTGTCCTGCAGGACGAGCTCCCCGGTCTTGGGGTGCCCGACGAACAGCAGCGTGACCGAGGCCTTGAGTCGCTTGGCCAGGGCATAGCCCTTGCGCGCCGCTCGGTCCGCCGTCGACGAGCCGTCGGTCGCGATCAGCAGGCGACGGTAGGGCGGGGAGCCGTGCGGTCGCTCGTCGTCGGGCCGAGCGCGGGTGAGCAGCACGTCCGAGGGAGCGTGGGTCACGACCCGGCGCGACACGCTCCCGAAGAGCTGTTCGGACGCCGACAGGCCCGTGCTCCCGATCACGATGAGCTCCGTGTCGGTCTCCGAGGCGGTCAGCAGGATCGCGTCCGCGGGGGCCTCCGCCGAGAGCACGACCTCGTGCGTCGCCCCCTCCCGCTCGGCGATGCGCACGGCGCGCTCGACGGCTTCGCCGGCCCGGTCGGGGTTCGCGTAGGCGTGGGCGACCGTGAGCTTGGCGCCGGTCGTCGCCGCGAGGGTGGCGGCGACGCGCTCGGCGGTCTCGGCGGACGCCGAGCCGTCGGTCGCGACCACGATGCGTCGATAGGCCATGGCGATCCCTCTGTTCCTTCCTGCCCCCCGGATCGCTACCGGGGAACGGCCCGGGAGACTATCGCGTCGAGCTCGGCGAGGGTCGGCTCGTCGAGGACGATGTCGCCCGCCACGGCGTTCGAACGGACGTGGTCGGGGTTGCGGCTCCCCGCGATCGCCGCGGTCACCCCCGGTTGCGCCACGTTCCACGCGAGCGCGAGCTGGGCGAGCGTGATCCCGAGCCGCTCCGCGATCGGCCGCAGACCATTCACGACGGCGAGGTTGCTCTCCCGGTTGCCTCGGGCGAACAGCCAGCCCCCTTCCTCCTCGCCTCCGCGGAAGTCGCCTTCGTCGAACCGCGTCTCGGACGTGATCACGCCCGTGAGGAGCCCGTAGGCGAGCGGGGCGTAGGACAGCACGCCCGTGCCCTGCTCTCCGCACCAGCGGATCAGGTCGCGGTCCTCGAGCCTGAGCATCGAAAACTCCTGTTGGAGCGAGTCGACATGCCGGATCGCCTCGCACCGTTCGATCAGCGCGCGGTCGAAGTTCGACACGCCGATGGACCGGACGAGGCCGTCGTCCAGCAGTGCGGCCATCGCGCCCCAGGTCTCCTCGATGGGGACGCCGCGTTCGTCGGGCCAGTGGAGCTGGTACAGGTCGACGCGGTCGGTGCCAAGCCTCCGGAGGCTCCCCTCGCACGCCGAACGCACCTGGGCGGCGCGGAACCCCGAACCGGCAGGCCGAGGGGCGACCTTGGTGGCGATCAGGACCTCGTCCCGCCGACCGGCGATGGCCCGCGCCACGAGCTCCTCCGACCGGCCCCGGCCGTAGACCTCGGCCGTGTCGATCCAGTCGATCCCGGTTTCGAACACCGTCCGGATCGCCTCGAGCACCCGCTCCTCGGGGGGCGAGTGGCCCCACTCGGATCCGCCTCCCGCCTCCCAGGCCCCGAACCCGATCACGGACAGTTCCGGACCCCCCGAACCCAACCGGTTGCTTCGCATGCCTCGTCCTCCGTGTGTGCTCGTCCGCCGGCGGGCCGTGCACGGCTCCGCCTCAATCTAGCGGGTGGACCTGTCCGGTCCGTGGGTGCGCGGTACGCTAGGTGTGCAGCGATCCTCACGATCCGATCCGGAGGAGGCGGCCGGCCACGCCCGGCGACGATGACCAAGCAGGTCGAGGAGAAGCAGCGCGTCGTGATCCGGTTCGCCGGCGATTCCGGCGACGGGATGCAGCTGACGGGGGACCGGTTCACCAATGCGACGGCGGTCCTGGGCAACGACCTCGCGACGATGCCGGACTTCCCGGCCGAGATCCGGGCCCCGGCCGGCACGGTCCACGGCGTCTCGGCGTTCCAGATCCAGTTCGCCTCGACCGACATCCTGACCCCCGGCGACCACCCGAACGTCCTGATCGCGATGAACCCGGCGGCCCTGAAGGCCGAGCTCGGCTCGGTCGAGAAGGGCGGCACGATCATCGTGAACGAGGACGCGTTCACGGAGCGGAACCTGCAGAAGGCCGGGTACACCTCCGATCCGCTCACCGACGGGGCGCTCGACGGCTACCAGATCTACCGGGTCCCGATGACCTCGATCACCGTTCGTGCCGTCGAGGAGCTCGGGCTCACGCGCAAGGAGGCCGAGCGCTCCAAGAACATGTTCGCCCTCGGGCTCGTGTCGTGGATGTACGGGCGCCCGACCGACGTCACCCTCAACTGGCTGCACAAGAAGTTCGGCGACAAGGCACAGCTGTACGACGCCAACGTGGCCGCCTTCAAGGCGGGCTATAACTTCGGCGAGACCACGGAGCTGTTCGCGACCTCGTACGAGGTCAAGCCGGCACCGGCCGAGCCGGGCATCTACCGCAACGTGTCGGGCGCGCAGGCGCTCGCGTGGGGACTCGTCGCGGCGGCCGAGCGGAGCGGTCTGCAGCTGTTCTACGCGAGCTACCCGATCACGCCCGCCTCCGAGCTGCTCCACGAGCTCTCGCGGCTCAAGAACTTCAACGTGATGACCCTGCAGGCCGAGGACGAGATCGCGGCCGCCAACGTGGCGCTCGGCGCGGCGTTCGCCGGTGACCTCGGCGTGACCGGGACGAGCGGACCCGGGATGGACCTGAAGGCCGAGACGCTCGGGCTGGCCGTGATGCTCGAGCTGCCGATGGTGATCGTCGACGTCCAGCGCGCGGGCCCGTCGACCGGGATGCCGACCAAGACCGAGCAGGCGGACCTGCTGCTCGCACTGTTCGGCCGCCACGGCGAGTCGCCGATGCCGATCGTCGCGGCGCGTTCCTCGTCGCACTGCTTCGACGCGGCGATCGAGGCCGCGCGGATCGCGATCACGTACCGGACGCCCGTCATCCTGCTGTCCGATACGTTCCTCGCGAACTCGTCCGAGCCGTGGAGGCTCCCGGACGTCGAGAGCCTCCCGACGATCGACCCGGCGTTCGCGACCGGTCCCAACGCCGGACAGGAATTCCTCCCCTACCTGCGCGACGAGAAGCTCGCCCGCCCGTGGGCGATCCCGGGGACGCCGGGTCTCCGCCATCGGATCGGGGGGCTCGAGAAGGAGGACGGGACCGGCGACATCAGCTACGAGTCCGAGTACCACGAGCGCATGACGCAGCTGCGGGCGGCGAAGGTCGCGAAGATCGTCGATGACATCCCGCCGCTCGAGGTCGACGATCCGGACGGGGACGCGGAGCTCCTCGTGCTCGGCTGGGGATCGACCTACGGGACGATCCTCGCGGCCGCGAGGCGCGTTCGCGAACAGGGACGCAAGGTTGCCACCGCGCACCTGGTCCACCTGAACCCGATGCCGGCCAACACCGGCGAGATCGTGAAGCGATACGCGAAGGTGTTGATCCCGGAGATCAATACCGGGCAGCTCGCGATGCTGATCCGAGCCGAGCACCTGGTCGACGCGAAGACCTTCTCGAAGATGCAGGGGCAACCCATCTTCGCGGAGGAGCTCGAGGACGAGATCCTGCGGGTGGTCGGGGAGGAGACGCGGGTGGACGGCGGCGAGCGGGTGGGCGGGGATAGAAGAGGTGGGCGGGGACAGAAGGTGATGGACGGATGAGTGACATCGGCAACGGCGGCGGCGCGGTCGGGACGCTGACGAAGAAGGCCTTCAC
>DATEQE010000134.1:0-2438 GCA_035272825.1 Actinomycetota bacterium | reverse complement strand
CGCCGGGGCCGCCATGCCGCCTCGGACTACCTGGAGATCGCGGTCACGAGCGGCGTCACGACGGTGGGCGCCCGGCGCGCGGGCGGCGGCCTGGCGGGGCGCTCCTCGTCGACGAACGTCCGCGCGGCCGCCGAGGTCGCGCTCGGGCTCGGCGCCCAGACCGTGATCGTCGACGGGAGCGGGGCCTCGGTGCCCCCGTTCCCGTGGGACGCGGGGATCCTGGTCGTCCCGGCGACGGCGCCCCCCGAGTACCTCGGCGGGTACCTCGGCCCCCTTCGGCTGTTGCTATCGGATCTTGTCGTTGTTACCATGGCGCGTAGCCCAGCCGGGCTGCAGAACATCCCTACCCTCAGGTCTCATGCCGAACGGCTGAACGCTGATGCCCGGCTCATCGTGACGGACTTCGAACCACAGCCACTCGGCGATGTGCGGGGGAGGGACGTGTTCTTCACCACGACGGCGCCCGGGGCTGTGGCCGCGAGACAAGCGGAAGCCCTCGAGCGGACCCACGGATGCCGAGTGGTCGGGTGGAGTGCCAGGCTCGCCGATCGGGCCGGTCTGGCGCAGGACCTGGACGGGGCGGAGGCCTACGAGGTGCTCCTGTCGGAGCTGAAAGCCGCGGCGGTCGACGTCGCGTGCGACCGGGCGATGGCCCGGGGCGCCGAGGTGGTCTTCGTAGACAACCGCGCCGTCGCGTTGGAGGGCGATACGGACCTTCCGACCGCATTGAGGGAGACGATCGGCCTCGCCGCAGAGCGAAGCGCCCAAAGAAACGAACAGAGATGACGAACGAGCCCAAGAACCCTCAGATCCTGATCTCGGATCGCGACTCGGGCCTGCCGTACTCGAAGGGCCTGATGGCGTCGCAGGTCATGGTGACCGGGCTGTCGCCCGTTCGCGCGTACCAGGTCGCCGAGGCGATCGAGGAGCGCCTGCGCGAGCTCGGCGTACCGTCGATCTCGAACGAGCGGCTCGGCGAGCTCGCGCTCGGGGTCCTCGAGGACCTGGCCGGCGAGCGATACGCGCGGAACTTCCAGCGCTGGCGCGAGATCGAGGCGCTCCAGGTCCCGCTGGTGGTGCTGATCGGTGGGGCGACGGGGGTGGGCAAGTCCACTCTCGCGACCCAGCTCGCGACGCGGCTCGGGATCGTCCGGGTGGTCGCGACCGACGCGATCCGAGAGGTGATGCGCGCGCTGTTCTCCCACGAGCTCATGCCGACGCTGCACGCGTCGTCGTTCGAGGCGGGCTCCGTCCTGCGCGAGCCGCCGTCCAAGGACGAGGTGGTCGTCGGGTTCCGGGAGCAGACCGCGGCGGTCGCGGTCGGCGTGCAGGCGCTCGTCGAGCGCGCCGCGATGGAGGGGACGCACCTGATCATCGAGGGCGCTCACGTGGTGCCGGGGTTCCTGGACCTCGACCCGTGGCGCGACCGCATCCTTGCCGTCCCGGTCGTGGTGACGATCGAGGAGGACGAGGTGCACCGCAGCCACTTCGCGGCTCGAGCGTCCGAGCACACCGGTCGACCGGCCGAGCGCTACCTCGACCGGTTCGACGACATCCGGCGCGTGCAGCGGTACATCAAGAGCCAGGCGCTGTCGCACAGCGTCCCGGTGATCGCCAACTACAGCTTCGACCGCGCCCTGGCCGCGATCATCGACCTCGTGATGGAACGAGCGACCGAACGCACGGCGCCGGCCCGCGTCACGGCGGGCGGCGAGCGCGCGGGTCGTGCGCCCGCTCCCGTGGCGGCGGCGAACGAAGGAGGCAGAACGTGAAGCTGTTCCTGGACACGGCCAACATCGAGGAGATCCGCGAGATCAACCGCTGGGGCGTGCTGGGCGGCGTGACCACCAACCCCTCGTTGGTGGCGAAGGAGAACGATGACCCCGAACGGGTCTGGAAGGAGATCCTGTCGGAGGTCGAGGGACCGATCTCGCTCGAGACGACCGAGCTCGAGCCCGAGGCGATGTACCGGCAGGGGCTGGACCTGGCGCAGATGGCGCCGAACGCCGTCGTGAAGGTCCCGATGACCCCCGAGGGCCTGAACGCGGGCAAGCGCCTCATCGACGACGGGATCAAGATCAACGTCACGCTCGTGTTCTCCCCCGCGCAGGCGATCCTCGCCGCCGAGATCGGGGCGTACATCGTGTCGCCGTTCCTCGGACGCCTGGACGACGTCGCGTCCGACGGGATGGACGCGCTCCGCAAGATCTGCGACATCTACGAGATCCAGGGGTACGACACGCTGGTGCTCGCCGCGTCGCTACGTCATCCGATGCACATCGTCGAGTCGGCGCTCGCGGGCGCCGACATCGCGACGATGCCCTTCGCGGTGTTCAAGCAGTTGGTGAAGCACCCGCTCACCGACGCAGGATTGGAGAAGTTCCTCGGGGACTGGAAGGCCCTCAAGCAGGAACTCGAGAAAGGAGCATGAGTGGCCA
>DATEQE010000133.1:0-5099 GCA_035272825.1 Actinomycetota bacterium | reverse complement strand
AGGACGTCGCCCGGATCCTCGGTCTCGACGGCCTGCTGCAACGCAAACCGGCCGAACTCTCCGGGGGTCAGCGGCAGCGCGTCGCGATGGGCCGCGCGATGGTTCGGGAGCCGGTGGCGTTCCTGATGGACGAGCCGTTGTCGAACCTCGACGCCAAGCTCCGGGTCCAGATGCGGGGACAGTTCGCGAAGCTGCACGAACGCCTCCAAACGACCACGGTGTACGTGACGCACGATCAGGTGGAGGCGATGACGCTCGGGGAACGCGTCGCCGTCTTGCGCGACGGCGTGCTGCAGCAGGTCGACACCCCGCAACGCCTCTACCAGCACCCCGCGAACCTGTTCGTCGCCGCGTTCATCGGCTCGCCGCCCATGAACCTGGTGGGCGCGACGATCGGCGACGGCACCGTCCGGTTCGCAGGGTTCGAGATCCCGATCCCCGGCGACCTGGATCTGACCGGCATCGAGGGACGCGACGTGATCCTTGGGATCCGACCGGCGGACCTCGAGGACGCGGCCGTCTGGTCCGGGTCGAGCCTCCCGACCATCACGGTGATGGCAGACGTCACCGAGGATCTCGGGTCGGAGGTCAACGTCCTGTTCGCGGTCGACGCGCCCCCGGTGCGGACCGACGAGACGCTCGCCGCCTCGGAGCAGGAGGGCGAGGGTGAGATCCCGCTCCTCGCCGAGGAGCCACACGCCGTCTTCTGCGCACGCGTGGATCCTCGGACCTCGTGCGGTCCGGGCACACCGATCCGCCTGTCGATCGACCCTCGCAGGTTCCACTTCTTCGACCCGCACACGGGCCTCGCGCTCTCCACGGTCCCGGTCTCGGCCGCGGCCGTAGACTCGAGGTCATGAGAGCGCTCGAAGGCCTGTCCGATCGCTTCATCGGCGAGATCGCCGGTCAGCCCGATGCGATGCGGCGGGCGGCCGCGGCGCTCGTGGACCAGCGCGACGAGCTCGAACGGATCCGGGAGGCGAGCCAGGCGGCCCGGACGATCGTGTTCACCGGCATGGGTGGCTCCTACGACGCCTGCTACCCGGCCGTGAACGACCTGGCCGCCCGCGGCGTCGCGGCGCTGTTGGTCGACGCCGCGGAGGTGCTGCACTTCCGCCGGCCGATCCTGAACGCGAGGACCCTCGCCGTCGTTGTCAGCCAGTCCGGCGAGAGCGCCGAGATCGTGCGCCTCGTGAACGAGCTCGCCAAGCAACGCACCCGGCCCTTCGTCGTCGCGCTCACCAACGGCACCAACAACGACCTCGCGCGCCGGGCGGACATCGAGCTCGACACGTGGGCCGGCCCCGAGTCGGGGCCCTCGTCGATGACCTTCGCGGCCTCGATGACCACGCTCTCGGGGCTCGCGCGGCTGCTTGCCGGCGACAGCGTCGATACCGCGGTCGATCGAACCCGCACGGCGGCGGAGGGCGCGGCGCGGTCGGCCGAGCGACTCCTCGACGACCCCGAGGCCCTCGCGGTCGAGCTCGAGGCGTGGCACGGCGGTCGGGACGTGATCGTGCTGCTCGGCCGTGGCCCGGCCCGAGCCGCGACCGAGCTCGGCGCGCTCGTGCTCAAGGAGTCCGGCGTGATGGCCGAGTCGGTCGAGGCGGGACTGTTCCGCCACGGGCCGCTCGAGCTCGCCGGCCCGGGCATGAGCGCGATCGTGATGGCCACCGAACCCGAGACCCGCCGCCTCGACCTCGGCCTCGCGGCCGATCTGGTCGACGCAGGCGCCGCCGTCATGGTGGTCACGCCCGACGGCGAAGCCCCCAAGGGCGCCCGCGCGGTCGCGACCGGCTACCTCGACCGGGCGCTGATGTCGGCCGTTGGCGTGATCCCGACGCAGCTCCTGGCGTGGCGGCTCGCCGGCGCGCGCGGCCGCACGCCGGGCGCGTATCTGCGCGCCTCGAAGGTCACCACCCGGGAATAGCCCCGGTCAGCCGGCGTTCGCCGAGCTCGGCTGGGCGAGCGGCAGCCACGCGCTCACCGTGGTCCCGCGGCCGGGCTCGCTCCGGACCTCGCAACCCCCGCCCGCGAGCTGGGCGCGTTCGATCATCGTCGGCAGCCCGATGTGGCCGGGTTCGGGCGACCCGATCACGCCGACGTCGAACCCGAGCCCGTCGTCGGTGATCACCATCCGCACGCCGCCATCGAGGGCGGCGATCGACACGTGGATCCGGGTCGGGGAGGCGTGCTTGCGAGCGTTCGCGATCGCCTCCTGTGCGATCCGGAACAGGATCGCTCGCAGCTCGGAGGGCGGCTCGAACGGCAAAGCGTCCTCGATCTCGGGCACGGGGTCCGCGTCGCCCACGTAGGCGCGCAGGGCGGGGACGAGGCCCTCGCGGTCGAGCGCGGGCGGCCGAAGCTCGAACAGCAGGTGACGGAGCCTCTCGACCGATGAGCGGATCACGTCGCGCAGCTCCTCGGCCTCCTGCCGGAGCTCGGGATCCTCGATCTGGTGGGCGAGCACCTGCGCGCGGATGTCGGCGGCGCTCATCACCTGGATCGGATCGTCGTGGATGTCGGACGCGATCCGCCTGCGCTCCTCCTCCTGGACGTCCTCGAGTCGCAGGAGCAGCTGCCGGCGGTCCTCCATCGTTCGCCGCAGGACGTCCAGGCTCCTGCGGAGCCGGCCCTCGACGCGCTTGGTCCTCGTGATGTCGGTCATGACGCCACGCCAGAAGAGCCGGTCGTGCTCCGCGCCGCGGACCAGGACGGCCTCGTCGCGGATCCAGACCTCCCGCCCGTCGGCGGCGAGCAGCCGGTACTCCGTCCGGAACGGATCGCCGGTCCGCAGGGACTCGCGACGCTCTTCCAGCACGCGTTCGCGGTCGTCCTCGTGGATCCGATCGACCCACAGGGCCGGGTCGCGCCACTGCTCGACGGTGAAACCGAGGAGCGGTTCGATCTGCGGGCTCGTGTAGATGTTCGACGAGTGGTCATCGTTCGCGTCCACGTACAGGACCGCCGGGATGCCCTCGACGAGGTGCCTGTACGTCACATGCGCCTCGCGGAGCTGCTCGGCGAGCCCCGGCGGGACGGAGACCTCGCTCACAGCTTGTACCCGAAGCGGCGCAGCAGCTCCTTGCGCTCAGTCTCGTCGGCGTCGGTCTCCACACCGACCGGCGGGGAGCCGTCGATCACGCCGAGCACGCCGCGGCCCTGCTCGGTCTCGCCGACCATGACTTCGAGCGGGTTCGCCGTCGCACAGAAGACGCGGCAGACCTCCGGGACAGCCTTGATCGCGTTCAGGACGTGGACCGGGAACCCCTCGCGCAGCGCGACGACGAACGCGTGTCCGGCGCCGATCGCCCGCGCGTTCCGGACGGCGACGTCGACGAGCTCGTCGTCGTTGCCGCTGCGGCGCACGAGCCGGGGGCCGCTCGCCTCGTTGAACGCGATGCCGAACCTCAGGCCGGGGACGTTCACGCAGGCCTCGTGGAGGTCCTCAACCGTCTTGATGAAGTGGGACTGCCCGACGATGACGTTCAGGTCGTCGGGCTTGTCGAACGGGACGGCCGTGATGTCCACCGGCGAACCCCTCCTCCTCGTGGGGCGACCTCGAGAGACCGGGTCGTCAGACCCCTTCGAGCCTGGAGAGTAGCCCGGCGAGCAGCGAGATTCGAGGAACCACGCTCGACAGGTCGAGCCACTCCTTCGGGCCGTGGTCGTCGCCGCCGATCGGCCCGAGCCCGTCGAGCGAGGGCACGCCCGCGCCGGAGGTCGTGTTCGCGTCCGACGCGCCGCCGGTCGCCGCGTCCCTGAGCTCGAACCCGAGCTCGCCCGCCACCTCGATCGCGAGCGCCGCGAGCTTGGCGCCGCCCTCCTTCTTCTCCATGGGCCGGTGCCACCCGTTGCTGATCGTCGTCACGCTCACGTCGGGGACCGTGTGCTCGTTCGCGATCGCCTCGACGGCCGCCCCGGCCTCCTCGAACGAGGCCTCCTCGGGGGACCGGACGTCGACCTCGAGCACGCACCGTTCGGCGACGACGTTCGGTCGCGAGCCGCCGTGCACGACGCCCACGTTCACGGTCACGTCCGGCCAGCGGCCGTTCAGCGCCTGGAGCGCCACCGTCTTGTGGGCGGCCTCGAGGATCGCGCTGCGGCCGCGTTCGGGCTCCACCCCAGCGTGCGCGGCGCGCCCCTGGATCTCGAGCCGGACGTCGAGCACGCCCTTGCGCGAGGAGACGACGTCGCCGTTCTCGCGGGCGCCCTCGAGGACCAGGGCCGCGTCGGCCCGCCGCGCCTCGGCAAGGATCATGTCGCGTGACCAGGGCGACCCGATCTCCTCGTCCGGGTTGCAGATGTAGGTGATCGTCCCGAACCCGTCGAACCCGGCCGCCTGCAGGACCTCGACCGCGTAGAAGCCGGTCAAGAGGCCGCCCTTCATGTCGGTCACGCCCGGGCCGAACGCGCGGTCGCCCTCGATGCGGAAGGGACGCTCGGCGACGGTCCCGGGGTCGAACACCGTGTCGGTGTGGCCGATCATCAGGACCCGAGCGCGACCGCCGCCCTCGAGCCGTCCGATCACGAGATCGCCGAGCCGCTCCTGGTCGCCGGTGGGTTCGTGCCGCATCCGCTCGACGGCCCACCCAGCGCGCTCGAACCTCGCCTGGCACAGGTCGGCGATCGCGTTCACGCCGTCGGCTGTGTAGGAGCCGCAGTCGACGTTCACCATCTCGCGGAGCGCGTCGACGAAGTCGCCGTAGCGCTGCTCGGCGATGTCTCGCAGGGCGGACGTTCCCATCTGCAGCGCGCACCTCCGTCCGAGTGTCGAGGGCGCCCATCCTATCGTTGGGTCCCCACGCGAGTAGCATCCGCGAATGGCTCGACGCGGTGACCTGAACGGATGGTGGTTGTTCGGGATCGCCATCGTGGGCTTCTTCTGGCGTGTCCTGTTCCGGCTCCGCGTCGAGGGTGCCGACCGGGTCCCGTCCTCGGGCTCCGCGATCGTGGCGGGCAACCACGTCTCCGCGCTCGACGGCGTCGTGCTGGCCCTGACCACGAGCTCGCGCAGCCGGCGCATGACCCGGTTCCTGGTCGCGGCGGAGTTCTTCCGCAAGCTCTGGTGCGGGTGGGCCCTGCGTCTGTACCGTCAG
>DATEQE010000132.1:0-5273 GCA_035272825.1 Actinomycetota bacterium | reverse complement strand
CGTCGCTGTGATCCGGCGGGGTCCGACCGATTGGATGCACGTCTCCCGGTGGGATCTCGTGACGCCCGCCTACGAATCCGGTGGCTGGCTCCGCGGCACCATCTACCCGCAGCGGTGCGACCTGTCACCCGACGGCCGTTGGTTCACGTACTTCGCGCTGAAGGCCTCCGCCGACTGGGAGCTCGGGCCGACGTACATCGCGATCTCGCGGCTGCCGTGGCTCACGGCGCTCGCCGCGTGGGGGATCGGCAGCACGTGGACGCGCGGGATGCAGTTCGTCCAGGATCGGGGGGTGCAGGACCTGGACGAGCCCGACCTGGGGGACCTCTCCACGGTGCGCGAACGCTACGGGCTGCGGCTGTCGCGCGCCGACTCCTTCGCAGTCGAACGCCGTCGCGGCTGGACCGAGACGGCTGACACGCCGCCGAGGGCCCCGGACGACGCCTGGGACGAACGGCGCGGCGACCGGATCGTGATGGAGAGGCCGCGCCCGAACGCGAGCGGCTCGGACCGCCTCACTGTGCGTGGGACGTACGCCGCGATCCGCGAGCTGCACGGTCGGCGGACCGACGTACGGTACGAGCTGCGCTCCCGCGATCTCACGCGACCCCTCGAGCACGTGCAGTGGGCGGAGTGGGACGCGGGGGGTCGGCTGCTGGTCGCGACCGACGTCGGCCGGCTCCAGATCCGCGACGTCGTGGAGGGCTCGGTGCAGTGGGAGGCGGACGAGAGCGCGTTCGAGCCGGACCCCACCCCGCCGCCCCCCGAGGCGTCGATCTGGTGACGATGCTCGAGACGAGGGAGGGCACGGATGCGGTACGCGGTCATCGCACGTGACGGATCCGACCCCGAGGCGAAGGCGCGGCGCCTGGCCGTTCGTCCGGCGCACCTGGAGCGGGTCGCGCCGTTCGTCGAGCGCGGGCGGGTCCTGATCGGCGGCGCGATCCTGGACGGGGCCGGGGACATGGTGGGCTCGGTCCTGCTCACGGACTTCGCCAGCCGGGAAGAGGTCGAAGCCTGGATCGCCGATGATCCCTACGTCACGGGCGGGGTCTGGAAGGAGATCGAGATCCTCGACTTCCGGCCGGCCGTGGGCGCCTGGCTCCCGGAGGACTGACCTCCGGGCCCCACGTGGACGCGCTCGAGACAGCGAATCCGACCCGGTTGATAGGATTTCGGTGTGACCACCACGACCACCGGCTTCGACGATCACGCCCTCACGAGACTCTCCTCACCGGCCCCGTTCGTGGAGACGATCAGGGCGCAGGCGTTCGAGGCGTTCGAGGCGCTCCCGATCCCGTCGCAGGAGACCGAGGAGTGGCGGTACACGGACCTTGAGGGGTTCGGCTTCGATCTGCGGCCGTTCGTGGAGGGCGGCCGCGCCGAGAACCTCGACCAGGTGCCCGAGGAGATCCTCGCCGCCGCCGGTCAGGTCGGCGAGCGGGCCGGTCTGCAGATCCAGCGGAACTCCGAGGTGATGATCACCCACCTCGACCCCGCGCTCGCAGGCAAGGGTGTCTGGTTCGGCGACCTGGACCGGGCGATCGCGGAGCGCCCCGAGCTCGTCGAGCCGTACCTGCACGCCCTCGTCCCTGCCGACCGTTCGAAGTTCACCGCTCTGCATGCCGCGTTCCGCTCGGCCGGCACGCTCCTGTATGTGCCGCCCGGTGTCGAGATAGAGCTGCCGGTCCAGGCCATGACGTGGATCGACGCCGAGGACGCGGCGGTCTTCCCTCGCACACTCCTGGTTGCGGGCGAGAACGCCGAGGTCACGCTCATCGACCGCTTCGGCTCGCCCGCGCTCGGCCGGGCCCTGAGCGACACGATCGTCGAGATCTACGCCGGCCCCGGCTCGCGCGTCCGGTACGTCGCGCTCCAGGAGTACGGCGACGGCGTCACGCACCTCGCGGTCCAGCGGGCTCGGATCGGCCGGGGCGCCGACCTGAAGTCGCTCGGGGTCGCGTTCGGCGCGAGCCTCGCGCGCGCGGAGGTGGAGGCGCTCCTGGCCGAGGACGGCGGCAGCTCGGAGATGCTCGGCGTGTACTTCGGCGACGGCGAGCAGCACATCGACCACCGCTCGATCCAGGATCACGTCGGCTCGCGCACCTCGAGCGACCTCCTCTACAAGGGCGCGATGCGCGACACCTCGAACGCGATCTACACCGGGACGGTGATCATCGAGCGCGGCGCGCACCAGTGCGACGCCTACCAGACCAACCGGAACATCCTGCTGTCCGACCATGCCCGGGCGCAGTCGGTGCCGAACCTCGAGATCCTCACCAACGACCCCACGCGGTGCGGCCACGCCGCAAGCGTCGGCCCGGTCTCCGACGACGAGCTCTTCTACCTGATGAGCCGCGGCATCCCCGAGAGGGAGGCCGAGCGCCTGATCGTGTTCGGCTTCTTCGCCGAGGTGCTCGATCGCGTCGACATCGCCGAGATCCGCGAGGGGCTCGAGCAGGCGATCGAGCAGGAGATCGCGGGGGGGTTCGGGGCCGTAGCCAAGCCGCAGGCGAGCGCAGCCCCCGAGAGCGAGGGGGGGTTCGGGGGCGTGGCCGAGCCGCAGGGGAGCGCAGCCCCCGAGAGGGAGGGGGGGTTCGGGGGCGTAGCCGAGCCGCAGGCGAGCGCAGCCCCCGAGAGCGAGAGGGACGACCGATGAGCCTCGTACGCATCTGCGGTGTGAGCGACGTGCCCGAGGGCGAGGTTCGGCGGTTCGAGCTCGACCACCGGCCGTTCGCGGTCGCGAACCTCGGCGACGAGGGCTTCCGCGTGGTAGACGCGATCTGCTCGCACGCGCACTACTTCCTGGACGAGGGCGAGGTCGACGTCGAGGACCAGACGATCGAGTGCCCCAAGCACGGCTCCACGTTCGACCTCAACACCGGCGGTCCGCGGACCCTCCCGGCGACCCAACCGGTCGAGGTCTTCGCGACCAAGGTGGAGCACGACGACGTGTTGATCGAGGTATCGGAGGAGAGCTGAGATGAGGCAACCCGCCACGCTGGAGATCGAGAACCTCGAAGCGACGGTCGAGGGCAAGCCGATCCTGAAGGGGATCGACCTCGTCGTGAGCCAGGGCGAGACCCACGCGCTGATGGGCCCGAACGGTTCGGGCAAGTCGACGTTGGCGAACGTGCTGATGGGTCGTCCCGGCTACACGTTGACCGCGGGCCGGGTGCTGTTCAAGGGCGAGGACATCGTCAAGCTCACCGCCGACCAGCGCGCGCAGCGCGGGCTGTTCCTGGCGATGCAGTACCCGGTCGAGATCCCGGGCGTCTCGGTCGTGAACTTCCTCCGCACCGCCTACAAGAGCGTGAAGGGCCAGGAGATCAACGCCCTGGAGTTCCGCAAGCACATGAAGGCCAAGATGAACCTGCTCGGCGTCGAGGACGAGATGGTCCAGCGGTACGTGAACCAGGGTTTCTCGGGCGGCGAGAAGAAGAAGAACGAGATCCTCCAGCTCGCGGTCCTCGAGCCCGAGCTCGCCGTGCTGGACGAGACCGACTCGGGTCTGGACATCGACTCGCTGAAGGCCGTGGCCGGCGGCGTGGCCCAGCTGATCGGCCCCGACCTCGGCGTCCTGCTCATCACCCACTACCAGCGGATCTTGAACTACATCACGCCCGACTTCGTTCACGTGATGATCGACGGGCGTATCGTGAAGTCGGGCGGCCCCGAGCTCGCCCACGAGCTCGAGGAGAAGGGCTACGAGGGCGTCCGCAAGGAACTCGGCCTGGACGAGCCGGACGCGGCGTAGGAGGGCAAACGATGGCGGTCACGGAGCAGCGCTCGGCGGGCCTGGACGTCGCCCGGATCCGCAAGGACTTCCCGATCCTGGAGCGGACGGTCGACGGCAAGCCGCTGGTCTACCTCGACTCGGCGGCGACCTCGCAGAAGCCGAACCAGGTGATCGACGCGGAGGCCGACTTCTACCGCAACCACAACGCGAACGCGCACCGCGGCCTCTACATGCTCGCGGAGGAGGCCACCGAGCTCTACGAACACGCCCGCGCCAAGCTCGCCCGCTTCATAGGGGCAGCGCAGCCGGAGACGATCGTGTTCACGCGCGGGACCACCGAGTCGACGAACCTCGTCGCGTACGCCTGGGCGCGGAAGTTCCTGCGCGAGGGCGACGAGATCCTGCTGTCCGAGATGGAGCACCACTCGAACATCGTCCCGTGGCAGCTCGCAGTCCGGGGCACGGGGGCGGTCCTCCGCTACCTGCCGCTCACCGACGACGGGCTGCTCGACCTATCGGACCTCGGCTCGCTCCTGACCGAGAAGACCAAGCTGCTCGCCATCACCGGCATGTCGAACTCGCTCGGCACGCTTCCGCCCGTGCGCGAGCTGGCCGACGCCGCCCACGCCGTCGGGGCGCTCGTGCTCCTTGACGGGGCGCAGCTCGTCCCGCACGTCCCGGTCGACGTCGCCGAGCTCGATTGCGACTTCCTCACGATCAGTGGCCACAAGATGCTCGGCCCCACGGCCTCGGGAGGCATGTACGCCAAGCTCGAGCACCTCGAGGCGATGGACCCATTCCTGGGCGGGGGGCACATGATCGAGGAGGTCTTCCCCGACCGCTCGACCTGGAACGAGGTCCCGTACAAGTTCGAGGCCGGCACGATGAACATCGCGCAGGAGGTGGGGCTCGGCGCGGCGATCGACTACCTCGAGGGGCTCGGGATGGACGCCGTGCGCGAGCACGAGGAGGAGATCACGGCCTACGCGATCGACCGTCTGCTCGGCGCTGGGGCGCGGGTGTTCGGACCCACCGACGTGAGCGTCCGCGGCGGCGCCGTGAGCTTCTGGTACCGGGACGTCCACCCGCACGACCTCGCGACGATCCTGAACGAGGAGGGCGTCGCGATCCGGGCCGGCCACCACTGCAACCAGCTCGTGATGCGCCGCTACGGGGTGCCGGCCACGGCGCGCGCGAGCTTCTACGTGTACAACTCCAACGACGAGGTCGATGCCCTCGTCGAGGCTCTCGGCAAGGCCGAGAGCGTGTTCGCCTGAGGGGGAGACGGTGGCGCTCGACGACATCTACAAAGAGGTCATCCTCGACCACTACAAGAACCCGAGGAACAAGCGCGAGATGCCGGACGCCGAGCTCTCGTGTTCGAAGAACAACCCGCTATGCGGCGACGAGATCACCGTGTTCGTGCACGAGGACGACGGCAAGGTGCTCGATGTCTCGTTCCTGGGGCAGGGGTGCTCGATCAGTCAGAGCTCGGCCTCGATGATGACCGAGGCCGCCGCCGGCAAGACGCGCG
>DATEQE010000131.1:0-2140 GCA_035272825.1 Actinomycetota bacterium | reverse complement strand
GCCGCCGCTGGCTCGCGCGCGCTCGGCCGTCACGACATCCCGGCGGTCGCGAACCTGCTCGGGCGGGCGTCCGCCCTGCTCGAGCCGTCGGATCCCGCCCGGATCGCCCTGCTCCCCGACCTCGCGTTCGCGCTGTGGGAGCGAGGATCGGCCGACGAATCCAAGGCGGTCATGTCCGAAGCCCTCACCCGAGCCGAACGTCTCGGCGACCCGGAGATGAACGCGCACGTGTCCCTAATGCGCTGGTTCCTCGAGGAGGACCTGGAGGGTTCCCACGACCGCGTGCGAACGATCGCCGAGCAAGCGGCGGCGCTTTTCGAACGCGCGGGGGACGAGTCGGGTCTGGCCCGAGCGTGGCACCTGATCGGCATGGTCGAATGGGATCTGGGGCAGGCGGGCAGGCAGCTCCCGGCGCTCGAGCGAGCCCTCGAGCATGCCCAGCGGGCCGGCGACGCCTTCGAGACGGCGGAGGTCCTGCTTAGCGTGACCGCGGCGCTCGTCCGGGGTCCTACACCGGTTCCGATCGGGATCGCCCGGGCGGAGCGCGTTATCGATCAGTACCCGGCGAACCGCGGAGCGGAGGCGTACATGTGCCACGCCCTCGCCCACCTCCGAGCCCGTCTCGGCGAGTTCGACGCGGCCCGTGAGGCAGCCGAGCGCTACCGCCGGTTCCTGCACGACACGGGGCAGATGATCGGCTACTGGCGCGGGGCCGAGGTCCTGTTCGACATCGAGATGCTCGCCGGAGACGCCGCAACCGCGACCGCGGTCGCCGAGGAGGCGTACACGAAGCTCGTCGAGCGGGACGACCGGTGGCCGTACCTGTGCGCGTTCGTCGCGCAGGCGCGGTTCGCCCTCGGCCGGTACGCCGACGCCGCCGAGGTCGCCGAGGTCGCGGCCTCGAGCGCCGTGGCCGTCGAGCGCGCGCTCGGCTTCGGCGTGCTCGCGCGCGTCCGGGCGAGGGAGGGCGACGCAACCGCGGCCGAGCGACTGATCGACGAATCCGTCGCGATCGTCGAGCGGACCGACTTCCTGTTCGACCGCGGGACCGTGCAGCTCGACCGTGCCGAGGTCATGGAGCTCCTGGGCCGCAACGAGGACGCGCGCATCGCTCGCGAGCGTGCGCTCGAGATGTTCGAGGAGAAGGGCGACATCGTCTCGGCGGCTCGGACACGCTCGTTGCTCGACCCATGAAAGGGGCTGACGACCGTGCCAAGAAACTGGGAGAACGCCTCGGCCACAGCGTCGCTCGCGACATCACGGTTCCCGGCATACGCGAATACGGCGCGCCATAGTCTCGCGCCCTCCTCTCGGTAGTCGGGCGAGCCCGGGCTCCACGTGGACGGTTCGCACCTCTCTCACCATGGAGAGGAACGCTCCGTAGGGCAAACGTTTAGTCCGGTGGGCCTTGAACCAGTCTGCCCGCCCTGTCTCACGGAATCTCCCCTCGGACCCGCGGCGAGACGCCTCCTCGTTGCCTCCTCGTCTTGCCGGTCCGAACGATCCGGGCCAGGGCCACGGGTCCCACCGGGTCCCCCTCCGATTTTTCCGGGACTCCACGTTTTCTCGCCCCTTGACAAATGGACCCTCGCCTTTGTCCAGGCACGAGTAGGGCCCCGATGGGGAGCGAATAGGGACTCGGATCCCTCACGATCGGCCCGACTACAGCAGAAGTGTCGGCGATCCAATGGTTCGCCGCGCAGGCTCCGAAGGCGACGGCGGCTTTGCCGGAGGCGGCCGGCTCGAGCCCCCCAGTGGAGGTCCGCGGAGAACCCGGCGCGACGGTCAAGGACGCGAGCCGCACGAGCGAGGCAGATGGCCCCGATCCCGGGCACCTCAGAGGAGGCGAGCTCGGAGGAGATGGAAGGCCGCACGAGCGCTCAGACGGAGGGCGGACGGGACCCGACCGCTCGGTGACTTCCGCGGACGACCGCGAAGGGATACCCGCGCCGGATGCCGAAGGCGATCTCAGTCGGCAGCCGAGGACGCCGTGCGCGGCGGCGAAAGGAGGTGAGCACGGGCACGAATTGAAGATCCTCCGCAGCCCGCGGGGCACGCACGCCTGCGTGCTCACGCCAGTGTCGCCTCGCCCACGGCCGTGGGATACGGCGCGTAGGCGGCGCGACGGCGTCGGCCGCAG
>DATEQE010000130.1:0-3302 GCA_035272825.1 Actinomycetota bacterium | reverse complement strand
GGACGCGGCCGAGCGCTTCGACGTCTTGCATGTCCACTCGCCGTTCTCGGCGCTCGCCGCCGCCGTGGAGACCGGGGTGCCGACCGTCCACACCCTGCACGGGTCGTTCGTGCCGGAGATGACGCGGTTGTACTCGTTCGTGGCGCAACGCGCCTGGTTCGTCGCGATCAGCGAGGCGCAGAAGCGGTTCAACGAGGATCTGCGCTACGGCGGCGTCGTCTATAACGGCATCGATATGACCGCCTATCCCCTGCAGGAGGACAAGGAGGACTTCGTCCTGTTCCTCGGTCGGGCGGCCCCCGAGAAGGGCTGGCGGCGCGCGATCGAGGCGGCCGTCGCCGCCGATGAGCGCCTCGTGTCCGCCGTGAAGATCGCCCACCCCACCGAACAGGAGGAGTGGACGAACAACGTCCAACCGATCCTGCCCCCCGAGTACGAGGTGCTGGGGGAGATCACGCTGGCCGAGAAGGTGAGCCTGCTGCGCCGGGCCAAGGCCGTCCTGTTCCCGATCGACTGGCCGGAGCCCTTTGGGCTCGTGATGACCGAGGCGATGGCGTGCGGGACGCCGGTCATCGCGACGCCGCGCGGGTCCGTCCCCGAGGTCGTCCAGGACGGCGTCACCGGATGGATCGTCGACGTCGAGGACTACCCGGCGCAGGCCGCGGAGCGGCTCGCCCGGCTCTCCGAGATCGACCCGCACGCGTGCCGCGACCGCGTGCAGCGCCTGTTCTCCAAGGAGGCCATGGTCGCGGGGTACGAGGCCGCGTTCGAGCTCGCCGCGTCCGGCCGATGAACGCTCTCTAGCCCCTGCTCCTACTGCGGCTGAGCGTCCGACCTCTCCGAACCCCCGGCGCCTGGAGCCCGGCGCAGCTCCAGCAGGGTCGCCTCGGGCGGGCACAGGAACCGGAACGGCGCGTATCTGCTCGTCCCGAGACCGGGCGAGACGTGCACGAACGATCCTCCCATCCGGATCAGCCCGGACACCAGGCGCCGGGGGAGGTGCGAGTTCGTCACGAGGGCGCCCACGATCGGCAGCCGTACCTGGCCGCCGTGCGTGTGTCCGGCGACGACGAACGAGTAGCCGCAGGCGGCGATCTCGGGCGCCGAATCCGGTGAGTGCATCACGGCGATCCCGAACCTCGAGGGCGAGCGCCGCGGCGCGACGCGCAGGTCCTGACGTCGGATGTGCGCGTCGTCGAGCCCCAGGAGCTCGATCGCCAGCCCACCGAGGTCGAGCTCGTCGCGCCGGTTCGTGAGGTCGTTCCAGCCGTCCGCGGACAGGAGCGCGCGCAGCTCCTCCGACCGGCCGCGCCGAGCGTGCCGGGGCTTCCGGCGAGGGGTGCGGACGAAGTATCGGAGCGGGTTCACCGCCTCAGAGGCGTAGTAGTCGTTCGAGCCGAGCACGTACCAGGAGGCGAGTCGGCCCCGCGTCCCGCGCACGGCGGCGACCGCGGTCTCGACGGCCTCGGGCTCGGCCAGGAAGTCGCCGGTCACGACCGTGACGTCGGCCCGAGGGATCGACGCGAGGAAGGCGTGCTTGCGTGGGTCGTCGGTCACGAAGTGCAGATCCGACAGGTGCAGGACCGTGACGGTCTCCGGACCGTCGGCCGGTAGGATGGCCAGACCGCGACGCACGAGCCGGTACGCTCGGCGTTCGATCGCGACGCCGTAGGCGATGCAGAGCACGGCGATACCCGCCAGTGCGAGCAGGATGCGGGAGAGCACGGGAGGGGAGTCTACGTGGGCGACCCCACACTGAAGACACAAGTGCACGAGCAGATGACCGCGGCCCTGCGGGTCGGAGACAAGGTCCGCCTGGGCGCGCTGCGCATGCTCGCGGCGTCGATCACGAACCGCGAGAAGGAGGTCCTGCACGAGCTCTCCGACGAGGAGGTCCGCGAGGTCGCGGGCAAGGAGGTCAAGCGGCGGACCGAGTCGATCGAGGCGTTCGAGTCGGCGGGGCGGGCCGAGCTCGCCGAGAAGGAGCGGGCCGAACGCGAGGTCCTGGAGCCCTTCGCCCCCGAACAGCTCGCCGACACCGAGGTGGACGCGTTGATCGACGGTGCGATCTCGGCGATCGGCGCGACCTCGATGCAGGACATGGGCAAGGTCATGGGCGCCGTGATGGCCTCGGCCAAGGGCAGGGTGGACGGCTCGGTGGTCCAGCGGAAGGTGCGCGAGCGGCTCGCGGGCTGAGCGCTAGATCGCGCGCGACGGAAGGGCCTCGGACAGCAGCGCCGGCGACGCCCCGCCGCCACCCCCATCACCACCGCCGTTGCCGTTCCCGCCCTCGCCCTCTCCGCCACCGTTCCCGCCCTCGCCCGTTCCGCCACCGTTCCCGCCCTCGCCCGTTCCGCCGCCGTTCCCGTTGCCCTGGTCGAACGCGCCGACGTCGATCGTGACCGTGGCGCCGACGTCGACCACCTTCGATCCGTCGCCGATCGGGAACTGATCCACCACGATCCCGTCCAGGTGTTTGTCGTCGACCGAGACCCGTTCGACGGCGGCGACCAGCCCGAGCCTCTCGAGCCGGTGCACGGCCTCGGCCTCGGTGAGGCCGGTCAGACGTGGGATCACGACGCCCTCGCCCTTGCCGTCGCTCACGCCCAGCCTCACCGCGCTCCCCAACTGGAGCCGGGCGCCGACGCCCGGAGCCTGAGAAAGGACCGTCCCGGCCGGCTCGAACGACTGGACTGCCTCGCGGATCGGCGTGAAGCTCGCCCTCGCCAGCTTCCTCTCCGCCTCCTCGATCGGGAGGCCCACGACGTCGGGCACCGGCCCGCTCTCGGGCAGCGGCGGGGCCTCGAACCCTTCGACCGGGAAGCCCGCCATCGCCTTGATCATGAAGTCGTGCCAGATGGGCGCGGCCACCGTGCCACCGAACACCGACCCACCGTAGTAGCTGTCCATCGGGATCTGACCGTTCGCGAACCCCACCCAGACCGCGGTCGAGACCTGCGGCGTGTAGCCGGCGAAGTACACGTTCGTGTAGTCCTGCGCGGTGCCGGTCTTCCCGGCCACGGGACGGCCGATGTTAGCCGCCGTGCCGGTACCGCAGCACACCACCCGCTGCAGCATCGCGGTCACCAGGTGCGCGATCTCGGGCTGGATCACCTGCTCGCACTCCGGCTCGTGCTGGTACAGGACGCGCTCGGCCTTCGGGGCGTCCTTGGGGACGTTCGCGAACTCCACCCGGCGGACGGCCCACGCGTTGCAGCGCTTGCCGTCGTTCGCGAGCGTCGCGAACGCGGCCGCCATGTCCATCGTGGGGACCTCCTCGACGCCGAGCGTGATCGAGGGGA
>DATEQE010000129.1:0-7100 GCA_035272825.1 Actinomycetota bacterium | reverse complement strand
GCGAACTCGGGGATGTTCGTCCGGCCGAGCACGATCGCGCCCGCCGCGACCATCCGCTCCACGGTGATCTCGCTCCTCTCGGCGGGCAGGCGTTCGAGCATCGTGCGCGAGCCGAAGTTGGTGACCTTCCTCGCGACGTCGGTGTTGTCCTTGACCAGCAGCGGCATGCCGGCGAGCGGGCCCTCGGCGCCGCGACCGTCGAGCGTCCGAGCCTCCGCGAGCGCCTCCTCCGGCCAGGCCGCCGTGACCGCGTTCAGCGCCGGGTCGAGGCGTTCGATCCGTGCGATCGACTCCTCCACGAGCTCGACCGCCGAGAGCCGGCGATCGCGGACGGCCTGGGCGAGCTGCGCCAGCATCTAGCGACCGAGGCTCTTGATGCGCCCGACGAACTCGCCGCGCTTGTGGTCGCGCAGGATCACCGAAGCCGCGTTGCGTCCCGGGACCCCCATCACGCCGCCGCCCGGATGGGTGCCGGAGCCGCACAGGTACATCCCGGCTACCGGCGTTCGGTAGTCCCCCGACGAGAAGAGACGAGTACGCGGCGCGCGTCCTGAAGGCGCTCGGGGAGTTCGCGCCGTCGCTCGAGGCGGCGGTCGAGCACCTCGAGGTGCTGACGCCCCGAGACATCGAGGAACGGTTCGGCCTGATCGGCGGGAACATCATGCAGGGCGAGCTCACGCCAGACCAACTGTTCAGCTTCCGCCCGATCCCCGGGCACGGCGACTACCGGACGCCGGTCGCCGGCATGTACCTGTGCGGTTCGGGCACTCATCCGGGCGGCGGCGTGATGGGCGTCCCGGGGCGGAACGCCGCCTCGGTGATCCTCCGGGACCACAAGCGAGGCGAGTTCATCGGGCGCATCAAGAGCCTCGGTCGCTAGATGCTGACGCAGCTCGCCCAGGCGGTCCGCGAACGCCGGCTCTCGGCGGTCGAGCTCGTGCAGGAGTCGATCGCACGGATCGAACGCCTTGACCGGGCGCTGAACGCGGTCACGGCGGTCTGGCCGGAGGAGGCGCTCGCGGAGGCGAGCACGCTCGACCGGCGCGGCGCCGAGGGCCCGCTCGCCGGCCTGCCGCTGCTCGTCAAGGACAATACCGACGTGGCCGGGAGGGTGACGAACTTCGGCTCGGGGACGATGCTCGAACGCCCACCCGCCGAGCGGAGCGAGATCACTGCGGATCGGATGGTCGCGGCGGGCGCGATCGTGCTCGGCAGGACGAACATCCCCGAGTTCGCGTTCCAGGGGTGGACGGACAACGACGTCTTCGGACCGACGCGCAACCCGTGGGGGCTCGAGTGGTCGCCCGGTGGGTCGTCCGGCGGGTCCGGCGCCGCCCTGGCCGCGGGCCTGGTCCCGCTCGCGACCGGGACCGACGGCGGTGGGTCGATCCGCACGCCGGCGGCGTTCTGCGGTCTCACCGGCCTCAAGCCCACGGCGGGGTTGATCGGGAGGCGACCGATCCCGTCCTGGCTGGAGGTCTCGACCCAGGGGCCGCTCGCCCCGGGCGTGGAGGACGCGAAGCTGCTGCTGCACGTGATGCGGGGCCCGGCCCGCGGCGATCCGTCGGCCGCGCCGGCGTGGCAGTACGGCGGCGGGATGCCCAGGCGCGTGCTCGCGACTCAGCGGTCGAGGGACTTCGGGCCGCTCGCGCCGGAGGTGGACGAGCCGTTCCGAGCGGCGCTGGCCGCGATCGAGGGCGACCTGGGTCTCACGGTCGAAGAGATCCCCACCTCGTCGCTGTTCCCCACGGCGGGCGTCACCGCCGGCGAGTCCCGCGACGACTGGTACGTCACCGTGACGGTCGAGGAGCTGCAGTTCCTGGGACGGGCATGGGTCGAGGCCCACCTGTCCGGGTTCAGCGCGATCTTCCGGTCCGAGATGGAGCACGCGCTGGGGTTCACGCTCGACGACTACCTCGCTGCGCGCCGCCGGCGCTTCGCCTACACGGAGGACCTCGATCGCCTGCTCGACGACGACACCGTGCTCGTCCTGCCGACCCACGGGTACGAGGGGTGGCTCGCCGACGGGAGGCTCCCCGGCACCGATCGTCCCGCCGGTGCCGAGGGCTACAACGCCGGAGAGTTCAACCTGAGCGGCCACCCGGCGCTCAGCGTGCCGGCCGGGACGTGCGCGAACGGTCTCCCGTTCGGTCTCGAGATCGTGGGGCCTCGCTACCGCGACGACCTCGTGTTGGAATTCGGCGCGGCGTGGGAGGCCGCCCGGCCCTGGCCGACGGTGGCTCCGGGCTACGAGCCGATCGCGCTCCCGTAGTCGTCCGCGCGCGCCGACCTACGCGGTGAGTTCGCGACGCTCGAACGCCCACAGCGCGTAGACGAACGCCGCCACGGAGACGCCTGCGAGGACCAGGGCGTGCACCGGATCCAGCCCGTTCAGGATCGGGTTGCCGTCCGCGTAGTAGTAGAAGGGCGACAGAAGCCGGAACGGATCGAGCCAGTCGACCGAGGGCCCGAGGGTGTTCACGATGAACGTCGCGACCGCGAGGCCGCTCGCCACGCCGATCGCGACCGAACGGCGCCCCGTCGCGGTGCCGACGGCGAGCGCAAGGCTCCCGAACACCATCCCCAGCAGGAACGTGTTGAGCGACATAGCTGTGAACCCGCCGAGGCCGACCCGGAGATCGAACAGCGGGCCGAACGCCACGACAGAGATCCACATCACGGTCGTCAGGAGGAAGATCGCCCCGAGCATCGCGGCGAACTTGTCGACGAGCACCCGCCGCCGCCGGATCGGCACGGACAGCAGCAGGTCGAGGGAACCCGCCTCCTCCTCCCCGGCCACGGCCCGCGCGCCCGCACCGATCCCGTACACGATCAGCAGGGTCGGGGCGAGGAAGACGAACAGCTCGGACTGCAGGTACCCCTCGGGGGTCGTGTAGTCGATCTGGCCGAGGAGGTTCTTGAGGAAGTCTGGGAGCTTCCGCAGGTATTCGTTGAACTGCTCCGCGTTTTCGCGGACGCTAGGCCAGAACGAGCTGTACAGGAGGATGGCCCCCGCGAACCCCGCCGCCCACCAGGCGAGGGCCTTGCGCTGGTCCCGCAGCGTCTTGGAGAAGACCGTGCGGAGCATCGCTCCTCGCGGGATCGTCGCCTCATGCGCCACGGTCGCCCTCCTTCCCGTAGTACGTCAGGAAGATGTCCTCGAGCGAGGGTTCGTGACTCATGAGATCCACGACCTCAAAGCGAGCCGCCGCCTTGACCACGCCGTCGATCGAACCGGCCACCCTGATGCGGATGGTGTCGCCGTTCACCGCCACGTCGCTCACACCGGGCGATCCGTCGAACAGGTCGGGCCGCGGTGGCTCGGCGAAGCGGATCTCGAGCATGCGGACCTGACGCTCCCGGAGGTCGCCGACCTCTTCGACCGCCACCAGGCGACCCTCGCGGATGATCGCGATCCGGTCGCACAGGCGCTCGACCTCGGGCATCACGTGCGACGAGAGGAAGACCGTCCGCCCCTCGCGCCGGACCTCCTCGACCATCGCGTGGAACTCCTGCTGGACGAGCGGATCCAGCCCCTGGGTGGGCTCGTCGAGCACCAGCAGCTCGGGGCGGTGCATGAACGCCTGGATCAGCGCCACCTTCTGCCGGTTGCCGTGGGAGAGCCCACGGATCTTCACCGAGAGGTCGCAATCCAGGCGTTCCGCGAGCCCGGCGGCCACCCTCCAGTCGACGCCGCCCCGGAGCTCGGCTAGGTAGCGGAGGTACTCGCCGCCGGTGAGTCGTTCGTACAGGGAGCCCTCGCCGGGCAGGTACCCGGTCCTGCGGTGGATCTCGACGCTGTCCCGACGGGAGTCCCGTCCGAGCACGGTCGCCGTGCCGCGGGTCGGCCGGATGAAGTCCAGGAGGGTTCGGATGGTGGTGGTCTTGCCGGCCCCATTGGGACCCAGGTATCCGAAGACCTCGCCGGGACCGACCGAGAACGTGAGGTCGATGACCCCTCGGGTGCTCCCGTAGGACTTCGTCAATCCCTCGACAGCGATCGCATCCGACACGTTCATGCCTCCGCCACCAGCCTCGCGCCTCCCACGTGGCCGTCGGAGGTCGCTCGTCCGGGTTCGGCCGGGACCTTCGGCTATGGTCCCAGGTTGTAGCCGAGCCTTCGGGGCAGGCGAGCGAGCAGATCGATCGGCCACCCAGGACGGCGATCGCCATCCAGGCGGTCGTCACGCCGGACGATCGCGCGACTGATCAGGCGTTCCCCGATCGAGAACAAGGGCTCGGGCGGGAACCGCTTGCGCTCGCCGTCCGAGATCGGCAGCATCGTGGCCTCGTTCTCCACCCCGAGCGCGAGGCCCGAGAGGATCTTCCCGCCGAGGTGGCAGGGGCCGACCCCGTTGCCGGTGAACCCCAGCCCGTAGTGCGTGACCCCGCCCGGCAGCGTGCCGAAGAACGGGAGGTGCAGGCCGGCCACGTCGATCGGCCCACCCCAGGAGGTCTCCAACGGGACGCCGTCGAACGCGGGGAACCAGCGGCGGAAGTGGCGTACGAGCGCGGAGGCCGAGCGCTCGTCGTAGCCGTAGCTGGCCGAATCGGCACCCTGGCCGGTGACGCGGAAGCTCGAGCCGCCGAACGCGATGCGTCCGTCGCGCGTCGGCCGTAGGTAGTGGAGGGAGGTCCGCATGTCGTACACGCCCTCGCCGCCGGTCCAGCGCATCGCCTCGAGGCGTTCGGGGGCGGCTGCGCTCATCACGATGTACGTGCCGCGGAGGAGCAGCGATCGCCGGAAGTCCCGCAGCGCCCGTGCCCACGCGTTCAGGGCGACGATCGCACGTCCGGCCCGGACCAAGCCGGACGGCGTTTCGGCCGCCGGCCGGCGGGCGTTGAAGCGTACGACGGGCGTGCCCTCGAAGATCCGGACGCCGCGCTCGACGAGCGCTCGCCGGAGCCCCCGCGCGAGTCGGGCCGGGTGCACGGTCGCGGCATGGCTGACCCGGAAGCCCGTCCGAACGACGGGCGAGTCGAAGCGCTCGCGGAGCTCGCTCGCGGACATCGGCCGATACACGTCGGCGAGCCCCAGACGCTCCGCTTCCGACACGGCCTCTCGGACCGAGGCGTCGTGCGCCGGGCTCGTCGACACGCCGAGATCGCCGGACGGCTCGTACCAGGCGTCGACGCCGGCGTTCTCACACCACGCCCCGATCTCGTCGATGGATCGCGCCGCCGCCTCGATCGTCCGCCGCCCACCTTCGCCGTGACGCTCGAGCAGGAGGCCGGCCTCGTCGTACAGCCCGTTGACGAACCCGCCGTTGCGTCCGCTGGGCCCGCCGCCGCAGATGTCGCGTTCGAGCAGGACCACGTCCAGGGCCGGTTCGCGCTCCTTGAGGAACCACGCGGTCCACATCCCCGTGTACCCGCCGCCGAGGATGACGACGTCGGCGGTGACGTCCGCCTCGAGCGGGGGCGTCTCGGGTCCGGCGAACTCGGGCAGCGCGAGCGCCTCCTCGAGCCACCAGCTCCGCCGAGCCGGTCGGGGGACGTCGAGGTCCCTCAACGGGGTCCGAGGTTGTAGCCGAGCCGGCGCGGGAGCCGCGCGATCGCCCTCGTCACGGCGCCGACGCGGCGCCCCGCGTCCTCGCGGTCGTCCTTGCGGCGGATCGCGGCGTTCACGACGAACGCCCCGGGCGAGCGGAACGGCTCGGGCGGGAACCTCTTGGGCTTGCGCGCCACCACCGCGAGCCGCGTGAAGCCGTCCTGGGCGTGCAGGGACAGGGCTGCGAGGATCTTGCCGGCCAGATGCGAGGGCCCGACGCCGTTGCCGGTGAAGCCGAGGCCGTAGTGGACGTTGCCGCGCCCGATCGTTCCAAAGAAGGGCATCGTGAACCCGCTGACGTTGATCGGGCCGCCCCACGCCGCCTCGATCGGCACGCCCTCGAAGCTCGGGAACATCCGATACAGGTCGTCGGCGACCCGTCGCGCGTACCGAGGCTCGTAGTCGTACCGGTGGTCGATCCGGCGCGCGAGGTTCGGCTGCAGGCCGCCGAGTCCGAGCGCGATTCTGCCGTCGGGCGTGGTCCGGGCGTAGTGGATCGACGAGCGCAGGTCGCGGATCGCCTCGCCTCCCGTCCAGCCGAGCTCCTGCAGCCGGTCGGGGGCCGGTGCGGTCACGACCATGTACGAACCGCGCAACGTGAGCCGGGGCTTGAACGCCTTCCACCACGTCGCCCACGCGCCCAGGCCGACGACCGCGTCACCGGCCAGGACGGTGCCACCCACGGTCTGGGCCGCAACCCGGTGTCCCATACCCAGCCGCGTGACCGTCGTGCGCTCGAAGATCCTGACGCCGCCCTCGATCAGCAGTCGGCGGAGGCCCCTGGCCAGGCGCGCCGGGTGCACGGTCGCCGCATCGGCGATCAGCATCCCGCTGCCGAACCGCGGGGACGCGCAGCGCTGTTGGACCTCGCCGGCGGTGAGGATCTGATATTCGACCTCGACGCCCAGCGCGCGCGCGGCCTCGAGCGAGCCCTCCCAGGCCCCCTCGTGCCGCTCGTTCGTCGCGACCGCAAGGTCGCCGCCGTGGCCGAACCACGCGTCGACGCCGTTCGCGCGGCACCAGGTGCCGATCTCGGTCGGCGCGCGCCCGCACGTCATCAGCAGCTCCATCGCGTCGGCGTCGCCGTAGGTCTCGCGGACGTCGCGGATCTTCTCCCACCATCCGTCGCAGAACCCGCCGTTGCGGCCGCTCGGGCCGCCGCCGCAGATGTCGGACTCGAGCAGGACGATGTCGAGATCCGGCTGACGTTCCTTCAGGAACCACGCGGTCCACATGCCCGTGTAGCCGCCGCCCAGGATCACGACGTCCGCCGTCGTGTCGCCTTCGAGCGGCGGCGCCTCCGGACCGGCGAACTCGGGCAGGGCGAGCGCCTCCTCGAGCCACCACGAGCGTTCGGCGGGGCGAAGTGCGTCGGTGCGTGGCATCGCGTCCTTCGTGCTGGTCGGGGCTGCGGTATCGTGCGAGCCCCATCCTTCCATGTCTGTAGACCACACCCTTCGGGCGGTCGTGCAGGAGGTCAACGCCATGGTCGAACGTCCGCGATCCCGTATGGTCACCGACGGACCCGAACGCGCCCCGGCGCGGGCGA
>DATEQE010000128.1:0-4217 GCA_035272825.1 Actinomycetota bacterium | reverse complement strand
GCGACCGGTCGCATCGAGGACCTACGGGCGGGCCTCGAGCAGATCGTCGACGGGACCGTCCGCGCGTACACGTCCCTGCAGGCGTCGCCACCCGCGGACGACGCGATCCGCGTGCTGCACATGTCGGACATCCATGCGTCGCCGCTCGGGATGGACTTCGCGCAGGAGGTCGCGGAGGGCTTCGATGTCGACTTCGTTATCGACACGGGCGACATCTCGTCGTTCGGCACGCCGGTGGAGAACCTGATCGCGACCGAGATCCCGGGTTTCGGAGTGCCCTACGTGTTCGTGCGGGGGAGCCACGACTCGATCGCGCTCCAGGAGGCGATCGCGCGGGAGCCGAACGCGATCGTCCTTGACGGCCGCGAGAAGACGATCGACGGGCTGACCGTGTACGGGCTCGGACACCCCGCATTCACCCCGGCACAAGGAGCGCCCGTCGACGCCGAGGACTTCGCGGCCCTCGCGCGTTCGGCCGGGCCGGTGATCGCCGCCGATCTCGAGGCGGCGCCCGAGCCGGTCGACGTCGTGGCGGTTCACGACGACCGGATGGCCGAGGCCGTCGCGGGCCGGGTGCCGCTCGTGATCTCGGGACACTTCCACGAGACCACCGCGACGGTGCGCAACGGCACGCTGTACCTGCGCATCGGGACCACCGGCGGTTCGGGCGCCGGCATCTTCCGAGACCTCGCGGACATCCCGTTCTCGGCGGAGGTCCTGTATTTCTCGCGGGAGCCGGATCCCGAGCTGATCGCCTACGACGTGATCGAGCAGCTCCCCGAGTCGGGCAGCCTCACCGTCCAACGCATCACGGTCTCGGTGGAGTTCGGGGATCTGGTGCTCACGCCCACGCCGACCCCCACGCCGACGCCCGGTGCGTCGCCGTCCGGCGTGTCGCCCTCGGCCTCGCCCTGATCCGGAGACGGCCTGAACGGAAGGAGCGGCAGCGGCGTTCATGGACCGGATGCAGGAACCCGGGAGCGCCGTGTCGGACCGACGGGCGGCGTCGGAGCCGCCGGTCAGACCGGTGAGCTTCGAGGCGTTCTTCGAGGCGGAGCACGAGCGCCTGTTCCGGGCCATGTACCTCGTGACCGGCAACGTGCAGGAGGCGGAGGAGCTGATGCAGGACGCGTTCGTGGCCGTGTGGGAGCGGTGGGACCGGGTGAGCGGCATGGATGAGCCGACGGGCTACCTGTACCGAACCGCGATGAATCGCTTCCGCAGCCGGCTGCGGCGAGCCTCACGAGCCGCGCGCCGCACGGTCGGTTCGGACCCGGGCGGCGACGCCTTCGCGGCCGCCGACGAGCGCGACGCGGTGGCTCGGGCTCTCGCGCGGCTCCCAGAGCGCCAGCGCTTCGCGATCGTGCTGACCGAGCTCCTCGGCTACGGCTCCGAGGAGGCCGGCCGGATCCTCGGCGTGAAGGACGTCACCGTGCGTTCGCTCGCCTCCCAGGCGCGAGCGGCGCTCCGAACCCACCTTGAGGAGGACCACGATGCGTGACCTCCGGTCGCGCCTGGAGCGGATCGGCGAGCGCGTTCGCGTCGCGCCCGACGCGTTCGAACGGCTCGAGCGCACCCGCCGCCGCCACGAACGCAACCGCCGGATCACCGCCGGGGTCGTCGCGCTGTCGGTCGCGGTCGCGGGATCATTGATCGCGTTCAGCGCCTTCCGGGGTGGCGATGGTGTTCGGACCGTCGGGAGTGGCGGCTCGAACGAGGCTCCGGTCGACGTCGCCCAGCTCACCTGCGATGCGAGCGGGTCGATCACGCCATCCAACTCCCTCGTCGCCGCCCAGCCCAACGGCGTCCACGTCGCGATCAGCAACACGGGAGACACCCCTGTTTCCTTCTCGATCGAGGGTCTGGGAGGCGATGGCGCCGAGCCCGGCGAACACAAGGAGACCGTGTGGCAGATCCCCCCCGGGCCGGCGACGGTGTCCTGCGGCATGATCACGGACGGGGGGACGGGCGTAGCGAGTTCCGCGACCCTGGAAGTCGTCGACCCGAACGGTCTCTACGTGCCCGCGGACCTCGAGTGTGCGTCAGGCGAGGCGTACGGGAGCGGCGGCGACTACGCCGATGGAGCCACCGGGTTCGCGGGGGACCCGGTGCAAGTTGCTCGCGACCATGTCTCGGGCCTCGAGTTCGACGACCTGATCGAGCGAGCCGGGTATCCCGACAGCCGGCTACCCGTCATCCGTGTCGTTCGTGACGGAGCGATCGTCGGGAAGGTGACGTTGCGAGACGACGGCTCGGGTGGCTGGCTCGACGATTCGGTCGAGGGATGCAGCGGTACCCGGTTCGGCTGGAGCGTCGAGCCGACGGGCGTCTCGGGGCCGATGGGCCAACCGATGAACGCGTGGGACGCCCTGTGTGCAACGGTTCGTGCCGGCGACGGGAACAGCGTCCACAACGGCGCCGACCTCCGCGTCGATGGTCGCGACGCCGACCTCGACACGAGTTGCTTGATCGCGCCCGCCGGCCGGCCACTCACGATCCTGTTCGGCAACCTGGATGACGGGGTTCCGCGGAGCATCTCGATCTACCGCTGACGCCCTACCTCCGTGGATGCATCGTCACGGGCACGTCGCCCGGGAGTCCCGATGCCTTGGGGCACGCGCTCTTCTCTGGCGAGCTCATCACGGGTGTCGGCGAGATCGTGTACGAGCTGGGCCGGTTCGAACCGGGCGAGTACTACTTCCAGGACGACGTCCATCCCGCGGCGAACGGGGTCCTGGTCGTGGAGTAGGGGATCTGGCCCGCTGCCCCACCGAGCGGGGTCGAGCATGCGGCCGGGCGAACGTGCCGACGCTGCTACCCTCGATGGGGTACTCCGGAGCCCGCCGAACGGTTCCGGGGGGAGTAGCGTCCGGCCCGGCCTACCCTCCCTTCCACGCGGGCGTGCCCGCGGGGTCGGGCCGGACCCTAGTCCGGGCGAGCCTCACTCCTCCAGCAGGTCAGCGAGCTGCCTCGCGTTGTTGACCGCGAAGTCCCGGTAGCAGTTGTTCATGAGGACATGGGTCTCGCGCGCCTGGTCCGAGACGTCTCGGATCCTCGGGACCCACTCCTTCAGCTCCTGCTCCGAGTACTCGTAGCGGAAGCGTTCCGAAGCGCTCACGTTCTTCTTCGCCCACACCTCGGGGTCCCGGCCGTGGAACCGAACGAGGGCCAGGTCCTTCGCGGTCGCCGCGGCGATCGGCGGGACGCTCGAGTCGAACCCTTGCGGCATGTCGACGCAGACGAGGGGCAGGTCGTGCTCCTCGAGGAACGAGAGCGTCTCCTCGGCGTTGCGCTCCTCGAGCCAGGTCTTGTGGCGGAACTCGATGGCGAGCCGGAAGTCCTTCAGCCGCTCGGCACACTCCAGGATGTAGTCCTTGTTCTTGCGACCGATCACGAACCACTGCGGGAACTGGAACAGCACCGCCCCCAGCTTGCCCGACGAGTGCAAGGGCATGAGCGCATCGTGGAACCGCTGCCAGACCTCGTCCACGACGGCCTCGGGCACGTGCTCGCGATACAGGTTCTTCTTGTCGCCGAGGTCCTCGGGGAGCTCGTCGAGCAGGTCCTTGTAGAGCGACTCACGCTTGGTCGGATGGTTGGTGAGCAGTGAGTACGCCTTGATGTTGAACGTGAAGTCCTTCGGCGTCCGTTCGATCCACAGGACGGCGTTCTTCTCGCTGGGTGGGAAGTAGTAGGTCGAGTCCACCTCGACGATCGGGAACTGGTCGGCGTAGAAGCGCAGCCGAGCTTCGGCGCTCTTGGCCTCCGGCGGATAGAAGTGCCCGTCCTTCACGAGGGTCGGGTCCGTCCAGCTGGCGGTGCCGACGAGGATCCTGCTCACGGGTCCCAGCCTACGGGCCGCGGCCGATGAACGAACGGCGGCCGCACCCGAAGGTACGGCCGCCGCCGAGGGTTGTCCGGGAGGCTAGCTTCCGCTGCCCGAACCGGAGTCCTCACTGCCGGGACCGGAGTCGCCGCCCTGGTCGTCGTTGCCCTGGTCACCCTGGTCGTCGTCGTTGACGTCACCCTGGTCGTCGTTGCCCTCGTTCTCGCCCTGGTCGTCCTCGTTCTCGCCCTGATCGTCCTCGTTGACATCGCCCTGGTCGTCGTTGTCCTCGTTCTCACCCTGGTCGTCGTCGTTGACGTCGCCCTGGTGGTCGTTGTCCTCGTTCTCACCCTGGTCGTCGTCGTTGACGTCGCCCTGGTGGTCGTTGTCC
>DATEQE010000127.1:0-4443 GCA_035272825.1 Actinomycetota bacterium | reverse complement strand
AGCGGTTCGAGCCGCGGGGCCTCCGGGGCGCGGGCAGGCCCCTGTACACGCCCGCCGAGGACGACGTTCGCGTGACCGTCCGCCTGCGGCCCGAGGCCCGATGGGTGGCGGAGTACTACGAGACCTCGCGCGAGGTTGAGCTCGGGGACGGCCGCCTGGAGGTCGAACTCCCGGCCGGCAGGCTCGAATGGCTCGAACGTCTCTTGCTCCGTCTGTGGCCGGACGCCGAGGTGGTTGATCCTCCCGGGCTGCACCAGCGCGTCCGCGAGCTCGCCGGCCGGACCCGCGAACGGTACGAATAGGGTCGTCCCTTCCTCGGCCCGGGGGCTCAAGCGCAGAGCGCCGCCGTCCGATATTTCGGGTGTTATGACGACGATCCGGACGACATGCCCCCGCTGCGGAGAGGTCGACATGGGCCCCGAGTCGATACTGCTGCAGGTCATGCGCGGCGGGCGTGAGGGCACCTATCGATTCGACTGCCCGACCTGCATGGAGCCCGTCGAGAAGCGCGCGGATCGCAAGATCGTGGCGCTGCTCGTCTCGGCCGGCGTCGACGTCTCCGGGCGTTCCCCCGGCGGGACCGCGGAGATGTTCGAGCCGGACGTCGATCTCCCCGAGGACCCGCGAGGGCCGTTGCCCCCGGGACCCGCGTTCTCGATCGACGACGTGATCGACTTCCACTTCAAGCTCGAGAACGAGCGCTACATCGAGCAGTTCCTCACCGCGCCGTAACCTCGCTCGGCCGTCCCCTCCGCTACCATCGATACCCGATGACCACGACCGCGCTCGTCTGGCTCATCGTCGGGCTCCTGTCGCTCGTCGCCGTCCTCGCCGTGCTGATCGCGCTGGTCCGGCACCTGTTCGTGCTCGGCCGCGCGGCGGGCCGGTTTCAGGACGAGGTCGGGCCCCTCACGCGGGAGATCGGCGAGCTCGCGGACGCCGCCTCCGGCCGGAGCCGAGGGATGCCTCGGGGGCCGAGGTCCGGCCGCTGAACCGAGGCGGCAGTACGATGGCCCTCACGAGGGCCTCTCGCCCCCGGATCGCCGACCTGGAGCGCCGTCTGGGGCGCCACCTGGAGCGCAGGACGAGATGCTGAACATCGGTCCGCAGGAGCTCTTGATCATCCTCGTGATCGCCCTGATCGTGGTCGGGCCGCAGCGCCTGCCCGCGCTCGGGCGGTCGATCGGGCGAGGTCTGCGCGAGCTCCGCAAGGCGCAGGACGAGGTCAAGCGGACGATCCAGGTCAACCTCGACGACGAGCCTCTCAACGGCCGCTCGGGTGCGCGTCCGACCGGTCGAGTGAAGCCCGGGGGCCCCGCGGATGCTCACGCCGCGGACCCGAACGCCGAACCGGCGACGACGACCGGCGAGCCGGGGCCGTCGGTCCCGGACGCCACCCCCACCGCCTCCGAACCGCTACCTGCGGACGAGATCCGGGAGATCTCGCGTTCGTTGGGGCGGAGTCTGGCGGAGCTCAGGCGCGCGAAGGAGGAGGTCCAGCGCTCCTTCCGGGTCGATCTCGCCCACCCGACGAAACCCCCCGAAACGAAACGAGGGCAACCCGGACCCTCGGAGCCCTCGACGGCGCCGGTCGATGCGGGCGGACCGTCGGCGACGCCGGCCTCGACCCCCGCCGCGTCGACCTCGGAACCCTCACCGGACGGACCGTCGGCCACGCCCGATCGCGCGACCGACTGATCCCGGGTCGATGATGAAGCTGATCCCGGAACGCCTCCGGCGGCGCTCCGAGCCGGGACCCGACGGCACGATGACGCTCGTCGACCATCTGTCGGAGCTTCGGTACCGGCTGATCGTCACGATCGCGGCGATCCTCGTCGGGGCGATCTTCGGATGGTTCATGTTCGATCGCGTGATCGACCTGCTGCTGAACCCGTACTGCGACTACTGGCGGACGGTGCCACGTGGCGTCCGGGCCACGCGCGACTGCGCCCTGTTCTTCTCCGGGGCGCTCGAGCCGCTGCTGATCAAGCTGAAGCTTGTCGTGTTCCTGGGACTGTTCCTCGCGCTGCCGGTGGTGCTGTATCAGATCTGGGCCTTCATCGTGCCGGGGCTCACCAAGCGCGAGCGGAAGATGGCGATCCCGTTCGTGCTCTCCTCGGTCATCTTGTTCGCGCTGGGCGCCCTGGTCGCGTACTGGACGCTCCCGAAGGCCCTGAACTTCCTCCTCGGCTTCGCCGGCGACCAGTTCGCGCCGCTGCTGACCGCGGACCGGTTCCTGTCGTTCGTGATGCTCGTGGCGCTCTCGTTCGGGCTCGCGTTCGAGTTCCCGATCGTGCTCGTGTTCCTGCTGCTCGTCGGCGCCGTGACGACCCGGCAGCTGCGGGACTGGCGGCGGGGGGCCATCCTGTTCATCGCGGTCTTCGCCGCGATCATCACGCCGAGCTCGGACCCCTACACGATGCTTGCCATGACGATCCCGATGGTGCTGTTCTACGAAGCCGCTATCATCGTGGGCCGTCTCCTGAAACGCTAGGTGGTTCTCGCATGGCGATCAAAGGCAAGAGCAAAGGGCGGAGCGCGAAGGCCGTCACCCGCGGGCCCAAGCCCGTCTATCAGCCCGTCAAGAAACGCCTGCTCGCCAAGCGCGAGTTCTGGCTGGTGATCCTCAGCATCCTGGGTGTCATGGTGGTCGTCGGACTCGTCGCCGGGTTCATCGCGGAGCGTAACTCGAGTGCGCAGGACGAGCTCGAGCGGCGGATGCGGGCGACCATGAGCTCGTTGCAGGGGCAGGTCGAGCCCATCCTCACTACGATCGGCCAGGCGGACCCGCCGACCGGGTACAAGGTGTTCACGGACCTCGCGACGGCCGTCGACAACCTGGTGGCGGAGAAGCCCGGCGCACCGGTCAACTCGAAGGCGCTCACGCAGACGGCGACCGACGCCGCGAGCTCCGCGACGACGGCCCAGGAGGCCCTCCAGGCGATCGACGAGACCGCCCTGCTCCGCGACAAGGGGTTCTCCGAGGAGTTCGTGCTGTACGTGATCAACGCGAAGGCGAACGTCGTCCGGGCGATGACCCTGTACGGCGAGGCCGCGAAGCTGCTCGAGCTCGCGGCCGACGCCCAGGGCGCCGAACGCGCCGAGCTGGCGGCTCGCACCAAGGCGATCCTGCACGCCGCAACCGAGACCTTCGACCGCGGCTACGCCGATTACGTCGAGGCGCAGACGAAGGCGGGCGTGTTCGCGCCGCCGGCGCCGGGTCTCCCGGCACCGACCGGCGCTTCATGACCGACGGTCTCCTCCTGCTCAACGCCTGGCCCGTCGACGCCAGGATGTGGGAGCCGCAGCTCGCCGCCCTCCCGGACGGCCTGGCCGTGGCGGCGCCGCACTTCCCGGGGTTCGGGGGCTCGGAGCCGGCCGGCGACGTCCTGACGATGGGCGCGGCCGCCGAACGAGCGCTCGAGGCCCTGGGGAAGCGAGGCATCGACCGGGCGGTCGTGTGCGGGCTTTCGATGGGCGGGTACGTGGCGTTCGAGCTGTGGCGCCGAGCCCGCGACCGGGTCATCGGATTCGTCCTCGCCAACACCCGGGCCGTCGCCGACAGCCCCGAGGCCGCCGCGGCCCGGCGCGAGCTCGCCGAGCGCCTGCGGTCGCAGGGGAACGTCCTCGCGGCGGAGCCACCGGCGCTGCTCTCGGATCGTGCGCCGGAGGAGATGCAGGGGCGGGTCCGGGGCTGGATCGGGGCACAGTCGCCGGAGGCGATCGCCGCGGCGTCGCTCGGGATGGCCGAACGCCCGGACTCGACCCCCGACCTCGCGACGATCGACGTGCCGACCCTCGTGTTGACCTCGACCGAGGATCGCATGATCGCCCCGGAGATCTCGGCCGAGATGGCGGGTCTGATCCCGCAGGGACGCCTCGAGACGATCGAGGGGGTCGGTCACCTGTCGAACCTCGAGGCACCCGAGGCCTTCGGCGCCGCGTTGCTCGAGCACCTCGCCGCCAGCGGGCTCCGCTGACCTCGAACGGTCCGCGCCGGGCTCCGGGCGGGGCGCCCGTAGACTCGGTCCCGTGATCGATCCCGCGCGCTTCGCCGCCCGCTACCCGTTCGAGCTCGACGCGTTCCAGCTGCGCGCGATCGAGGCGCTCCACGGCGGCGAATCCGTCCTGGTGGCCGCGCCGACCGGCTCGGGCAAGACCGTCGTGGCCGAGTTCGCGGTGGACCGCGCGCTCGCCGCCGACCGGAAGTGCTTCTACACGACCCCGCTCAAGGCGCTCTCGAATCAGAAGTTCGGGGACCTCGTGGCGCGGTTGGGGGCGGCGAAGGTGGGGCTGCTCACGGGGGACAACGCGATCAACGGCGACGCGCCGATCGTCGTCATGACGACGGAGGTGCTGCGCAACATGCTGTACGAGCGCAGCGAGGCGCTCGACGGCCTCGTGACGGTCGTGATGGACGAGGTGCACTACCTCCAGGACCCG
>DATEQE010000126.1:0-15694 GCA_035272825.1 Actinomycetota bacterium | reverse complement strand
TCCCCCCGGGCAAAGACCGTCTACAACGCACTCTCCCCGGGAGGACCAAAGGACCACCCGATGATCCACGTCCGCACGCTCGCCCATCGAGCTCTCACGTTCCTTCGACAGGAGTTCTACACGCCGAAGAAGCGGGTGCCGTTCTGGATGGCCCACGCTCTGACCCCTCGGATGCTCGCCTTCTGGTTCATGGACGATGGCTACACGCGGATCAGAGCGGGAAAGAAGCCTCTCTCCGAGATCGCAGCGAACGGGTTCACGGACGACGATCGCTCCATCCTGCTCTTGGCTCTCTCTGGCCTGGGGCTTCCCGCGAAGACCTCGCGGGGTCGCATCTTCTTCGACGTTCACACATCGCGGGAGCTCAGCGCGCTGATCGCACCGTTCGTCCCTCGATCGATGCGATACAAGTTGGATCCGGAGATCGAACGGAGCGTGCGATTCGATCCCTCGCTCGTCAGGAACGGCCCCAGGAAGGTGATGTATGACGAGTTTGATATGAGTGATGTGACCGACCAAAGCCGAACGGACACCACGTTCTTCTGTATCGATGTTGAAGACACACACAACTTCGTCACCGCCGGAGGCGTTGTTCACAATTGCCGGCCGCCCGGGAACCGGGACCCGCTCCCGGACGAGCTCGACGCGTGCAAGCCGTGGCTCGACGAGCGGATCGCGATCATCGATCCCGCGGTCGTGGTGACGCTCGGGAACTGGGCGACACGGTACATCCTCGGACGGCAGGTCTCGATCAGCCGCGTGCGCGGCCAGCGTTTCCCCTGGAACGGCCGGACCGTCATCCCCACGTTCCATCCGGCGGCGGTGCTCCACGGCGGAGGCCAGGCCTCGAACCAGATGACCGCGCTCCGGGCCGACTTCCAGGAGATCCGTGCTGCGCTCGCCGAACGCCCCGAGCCCGCCGAGGAACAGCTCGGCCTGTTCTGATGCATCTCGAGCTCCGCGCGGCGACGGCCGAGGAGACCCGTTCGATCGGCGGGGCCATCTCGCCGCTGCTGTCGCCCGGCGACGCGATCGCGCTCACGGGCGAGCTCGGTTCGGGCAAGACCACGTTCGCCCAGGGGCTCGCGCGCGGGCTGGGGTTCGAGGGTCACGTCGTGTCGCCGACGTTCACCCTGGTCCGCGAGTACCGGCCTGCCCGCCTGCCCGTCATCCACGCCGACGTCTACCGGCTCGAACGCGTCCGGGACGTCCTCGAACTCGAGCTCGAGCAGTCGGCCGAGGACGGCGTCCTGCTCGTCGAGTGGGGCGACGCCGTCGAGGCGCTCCTGCCGAACGGCCACCTGGTGGTCGAGCTCGCGACGCTCGATCCGGGTGAGGAGCGGACGATCGTGCTTCGGACCGAGGGCCGGTCGTGGCTTCCGCGATGGGAACGGCTCGAACGGCAGCTGGAGCCGTGGAGGAGCGATCCAGCTGCAGGCGAGGCGTCGTGATCGTCCTCGGCATCGACACCTCGACCGAACAGACCTCGGTCGCGCTCGGCACCGAACGCGAGATCCTCGGGACGGCGCGGTTCGCGGGGGTCAACCGGCACGATGACGCGGTGCCCGCGATCGAACGCCTCCTCGAGTGGACCGGCGTCGAGCTCGAGCACGTCGGCGGCGTCGCCGTGGGCATCGGGCCCGGCCTGTACACGGGGCTCCGGGTCGGGGTCGAGGCCGCGAAGGCGCTCGCGCAAGTGCTCGGGGTGCCGATCGTGGGGATCTCCTCGCTGGACGTGCTCGCGTTCGGCGTCCAGCACACGAGCCGCAGGATCGTCGCCGTGATCGACGCCCGCCGTGGGGAGGTCTTCTATGGGTTGTACCGTCCGGTCCCGGGTGGCGTGATGCGGGATGGGGAGTACCGCGTGGCCTCTCCGCACGCGCTGGCCGCCGAGCTCGAGATCGAGCGGGGCGAGATGCTGCTCGTCGGCAACGGTGCCATCCTGTACCGGAAGGAGTTCGAGCAGGTAGACGCCCGTGTGGAGCTGGCCCCGGCCACGTTCGCGCACCCGTGGGCCTCGGCGCTGGTCAGCCTGGCGGCCCCGAGGTTCATCCGCGAACAGACCGACAGGCCGGCGGACCTGGTACCGATGTACCTGAGGAAGACGGATGCGGAGATCACTTGGGATCAGCGAGCCAGAGGCGCCTCGGCTTGAGGTGACCCGGATGCGCCGGCGCCACCTGCGTGGCGTCATGGCGATCGAACGCCAGGTCTACCCCCGCCCGTGGAGCCCCAACCTGTTCCTCTCGGAGATGTCCGAGTCGCGGAACCGGTGCTACCTCGTCGCGCGCCTCGATCGGGAGGTCGTCGGCTACGGCGGACTGATCTGCTACGGGGAAGAGGCCCACGTGACCAACGTCGCCGTCGATCCCGAACGCCAGCGCGAGAAGATCGGCACGCGCCTCCTGCACGATCTGGTCCTGGCGGCCTACGACATGGGCGCCGAGGCCGTGTCGCTCGAGGTCCGCGTCACCAACTGGGGGGCCCAGCGGCTGTACGCCCTGTTCGGCTTCCGCCCCGTCGGCATCCGGAAGAACTACTACCAGGAGATCGGCGAGGACGCGTTGATCATGTGGCTGGACGGGATCCGCGACGCCGAGTTCCGGACGCGCCTGCGCCGGCTACTCGACGAGCTTCCCGACGGGCTTCGCCCCGAGGTCGCGTGACGCCTCCCGCCGATGACACGGAGACCGCTCCGTGAGGGTCTCGCCGTGAGGGTGCTGGGGATCGAGACCTCGTGCGACGAGACCGCGGTCGCGGTCGTTGACCGGGAGACCGTGCTCGCTAACCTCATCGCCAGCCAGGTCGACGTGCACGAGCGCTTCGGCGGCGTGGTGCCCGAGCTCGCGAGCCGCGCGCACGTCGAGGCGCTCACCCCGCTGTTCGACGCCGCGCTCGAGACCGCCGGGTGCGGGTTCCGTGATCTCGACGGCGTGGCCGTGACGATCGGCCCGGGCCTGGTCGGCGCGCTGCTGGTCGGGATGGCCGCGGCCAAGGCGATCGCGCTCGCGACGGGGGCGCCGCTGATCGGCGTGAACCATCTCGAGGGGCACATCCTCGCGAACGCGGTCGACCACGGGTCCGAGCTCACTCCCTCGGTGTGCTTGGTCGTCTCCGGCGGTCACACGATGCTGGTCCACATGCCCGAGCCACATCGCTACGAGCTCCTCGGGCAGACCGTCGACGACGCCGCGGGGGAGGCGTTCGATAAGATCGCTCGGTTCCTCGGGCTCGGCTTCCCCGGCGGCCCAGCGCTCGATCGGCTCGCCCGGGACGGCGATCCGAACGCGATCCGGTTCCCGCGTGCGATGGCCGACTCCGGTGACTTCGACTTCTCCCTGTCCGGTCTGAAGACCGCCGTGCTGCGGCACGTCAAGGCCGAACGCCAGGCGGGGCGCGACGTCGAGCCGGCCGACGTGGCGGCGTCGTTCCAGGAGGCCATCGTCGACGTCCAGGTGGCCAAGACGATCGACGCCGCGCGAGATCGCGGGGTCGAGACGGTCCTGCTCGGCGGGGGCGTCGTGGCCAACACGCGGTTGCGCGAGCGGATGGAGAAGGCCGGCGCCGAGGCCGGGTTCCGCGTGCTGTTCCCGTCGTTGGATCTGTGCACCGATAATGGCGCGATGATCGCCGTCGCCGGGACCTGGAGGTTGCTGCGGGGCGAACGGACGTCCCTTGGCGTGGGCGCCGACCCCTCGCTGGAGCTCGGGTGACCACCTTCCTCGTCACGGGGGGGGCCGGGTTCATCGGTTCGCACCTGTGCGATCGCTTGCTCGCGGAGGGGCATCGCGTGGTCGCGGTCGACGACCTGTCGACCGGTCGGATCGCCAACCTCAGCGAGGCGCGGGGGTACGGCAACGAGTTCACGTTCTTCAACATGGACGTTCGCGCCGACGGGCTCCTGTCGCTGTTCGAGCGTCACCGTCCCGAGGTCGTGATGCACATCGCGGCCCAGGCCGCGGTGTCGACCTCGATGGAGGATCCAGTCTTCGACGCATCCGTCAACGCGATGGGATCGCTCAACGTCCTCGAGTGCTCCCAACGGACGGGTGTCCGCAAGGTCGTCTATGCCGCGTCCGGTGGAACCCTCTACGGGGAGCCCAGGAAGCTGCCGGTCAAGGAGACCGCTCTCTCCAGCGCCCGGCCGGTGTCGCCGTACGGGATCAGCAAGAAGGTCGTGATCGACTACCTCTCCTTCTACGAGCGCCATCACGCGATCGAGTGGACGGCACTGGCGCTCGCCAACGTGTACGGGCCGCGGCAAGACCCCAACGGTGAGGCCGGTGTGATCGCGATCTTCTCTTCGAAGATGCTTGCGGGACAGGCGCCGACGATCTTCGGTGACGGAAACCAGACGCGTGACTACGTCTTCGTAGAAGACACGGTGCACGCCTTCGCACTCGCTGCCGAGCAGGGCTCTGGGCGGCTCATGAACGTCGGCACGGCCGTCGAGACTTCGGTGAACGGGCTGTACCGGATGCTGGCGGGCATCACGGGGTTCGCGGGCACGCCGGCCTACGGACCGGCGCGCCAGGGTGATCTTCGCCGCAGCGTCCTGGATGCCGCACTCGCCGAGGACGTCCTTGGATGGCGGCCCTGGACCCATCTCGAGGACGGTCTCGCGGAGACGGTCTCGTTCATGAGGGGGTAGGCTCGGGCGGCAGGACCGACGCTCAAGGGGTGGGATTTCCCGGACTTGGTCCGGCTCTCCGGTCGGATCAGCATGGGCCAAGGCCGCCGTCGAACCGCTCGGTTCGGCAGATCCCTTCGACACCGCGCAGTGGCTCGGGTCCGCGGAGCGCTTCGCGAGTCCGATCTCGTGCCGCTGCTCGAGGGAGCCATCGCCGAGGGGGGCGAGCGTGACGCTCGATCTCTGCAACCTGGACGTCCTCACTCCCGGGGGGTGCTGGACGATCCGCAACCTCGCCGAGGAACTGTGGGCTCGAGGATGCCTGCTCACGGTGGTGTTCCCGGCGGGAGGTCATGTGGCCGAGATGCTCCGCTCCTCCGGCACCCTCGACCACGCACGCACCGTCTTCCCGGCATCGATCACCGACTGAGAACTCCGGGACCGGCGTTATGATCGAGCGGACTTGCTCGCGAGCGCCGGTTCGAGATGGTCGAGGAAATCCCGGAGCTGGTGGCCGCTCACGGTGGCGAGCACTTCGAGGTCCTGGACCCGAACCGTGATCACTTCGTCGTCGGCATCAGCGCGGAGGTCGCGGACCTTCTGGATGAAACCTCCGACCACATCGGCTTCCTCATCCGGAAGCTCCGGCACCTTCGCGCGTTGGATCGTCGGATCCGGACCTCCGGCCAGTCGCCACATGATCTGCAGGAGGAGTCGCTCGGGGCCCATCCCGTAGAGCTCGGCGAGCTCGCAGAACCGCTCGAGCGAGATGCCCCGTTCCGCCCTCTCGTACCCGGCCACGGCCGTTGGCTTGAACCGTCCGTTCGACCTCGTGCCCACGTCACGAAGCGTCATACCTCGAGCCTGCCGAGCCCCTCGTAAGGCACGCCCGGTCTCGGCAAGGATGTCTTCGCGCGGAATCATCACCGACCTTGCTCGACAGTGCCCAAACGCCGCGGGGAACGGCATCGCCATCTTGTCATCCGCACGCTGGTCGACGGAATAGACCATGCATCGTAGGTCAGATACGCGAATGACGAAAGCCTTGCGGACGTCATACGACTTTTGGCGGACATTCTCGGGTACTTCTGTAGGGGAATCTCCCTAGCCCGTTGACAGGAACACGTAGCGTGCTCCACACTTACTCCTCCGTTCCACCAGGGGAGAACAGGGCTCGGGTGATTTCCTCACGATGACACGGAAACAGACGCTTTCCCATACATCAGGCGTTGCGGCGCAAGAGTCCGGACTCCGTAGCTCGGCTAGCTCCTGTGCACGATGGATCCGCGCCGCGGCGGGAGGCGTCGAGGTTCTCGGTGAGACCGCGACGATCGATCAGCGATGGATGTTCTGAACGGGAAGGGAATACGTGACAGACCTGGAATGGCCTTGGAGTCGTACGTCACATGAAGTAGCACGCGTGCAGTCGACGTTGGGGGTTGCAGACGATCATTGACGTTCTTTCACCTGTCGGCAGCAGGGGTTCGGGCTCGGTCACGACGTTGGGGCCTGAACCGGCTGCTACGCCTAACCACGAGGTCGGCGACCTCATGGCCGTCGCCGAACTCGGCTCGCTGATGATGCTGGCGCATCAGGTCGACGACCGGCTCCGGCTCGCGGCGCACGCCGTCGCGGCGCACCTGTCTCGTCCCGTGGCGGCCGGTCTGCGTGATGGATCGGACTCGTTCCGCGGGATCGTGTGGCACGACGTCCCGCAGGAGCAACGCGGCGACGTCAGTCGCGCGATGGTTCGCCTCGCCCCGCAGGGGGCGTCGAATGAGGAGGACGCCGGGGCCGTGGTCCGGTCGTCCGGGGAGGACATTCCCATGTTGGCGGTCAACGTGGGCGCGGTATCCGTCGGCGTCCTCGACGCTCCCGAGAGCGCGGTCCCCTTTCTGAGGGCCGTCGGCAGAGTGTTGGCAAGCGCCGTGGCCACCGGAGCTCGCTGGGACGTGGATCTCGGGATGAACCTCGTCTGGGCGGCGCACGAATTGGAGACGCCGCTCATGACCGTCCGCATGGCGATGGAACAGGCCATGCAGACCGGACATTCCGGGGACTGGCGACGCCTCCTCGAACGCGGGGTCCGGGAGCTCGAGCTCCTGTCGGAGGTCGCGGACTCTCTCCTGCGATCGCAGGCTGGGGGATCGCAGGTCGAGCGGCATCACGTCGATCTCGGTCGTCTCGTGCCCGAGATGCTCGCCACGATCGCGGATGATGAGGACGGGCGACGCGTGAGGTCCGTTTCGGCCGAACGCGTCTGGGCGAGTGTGGACCCCGTCCAGTTCCGGATCGCCGTGATGAACCTCGTCCGCAACGCGCTTCGCCATGCGCCACAGGGCTCGATCACTGTTCGCGTACTCCGAGAGGACGATGACTCCGTCGTGACGGTTGCCGACGAGGGCCGCGGGGTACCCGAGGCCGTACGCGATCGGATCTTCGAACCCTTCGTCACGGGACACGCCGAGACAGCCGAGCCTCGAGGCGGAAGCGGCCTCGGGTTGTTCATCTGCAAACGCATCGTCGAGCGTCACGACGGGACCGTGACCATGGAGGACCGGGGAGGCGGCAGCATCTTCGTCGTCCGCCTGCCTTGGGACGATGGAAGGGGTGACCAGCGATCCGCATCCTGATCGTCGACGATCATCCGCTCTTCGTGGACGCGGTCCGACCGACCCTCCTCGGGCTGGGCGCCGAGGATATCGTCGTCGCGTACACGGGATCCGACGGCGTGGCCGCCGCGAAGCGGAGCGAGCTGGACGTCGCGCTCGTAGACATCGGGCTGCCGGATCGCTCGGGCCTCTCGGTCGGGCGCGAGATCATGGACCTGGACTCACGAACGCTCGTCGTCGCCTTGACGGCCGTCAAGGACGCCCTGATCGCTCGCCACGCGCTGAAGCTCGGCTTCGCCGCGTACCTGCCGAAGGACATCAGCCTCGACATCTTCGCCCAGGGAATGCGCAACGTGCTGCGAGGTCGGCGGATCGATCTGTCGTCGGCCGGATCGTCCACGAGCCGGCGTCCGTCACGAACCGAGCCCTGGCGAGAAGGCAGCGATCTTACGGGGCGCGAGCTCGAAGTCCTCTCCCTCCTGGTCGAGGGCTGCACAGGCCCGACCATCGCCACGCGCCTCGGCATCAGTCGGAACACCGTGCGGACGCACATCCAGAGCATCCTGACGAAGGTCCAGGTGCATTCGAGGCTCCAGGCCGTGGCGTTCGCCGTAGAGGAGGGACTCGTCGACGTGTCGTCACGAGGTGCGATCGACGCAAGGCGGGCAGCGGGGCAGTGGTAGTTGGCGACGCCCGGCGGTGGTCGTCGTATGGTCCACGACCTGCAAACACCGTACGTCGACTACATCATCAGAAGCATGACCGAATGGTTCGGCGTGCGTACCCTGGAACGAAAGCGCACGAGGGATCTCCGTTCATGAACAACGGAAAACGTATCGAGCTGCTCATCGCGAGCCAACACGCCATGCTGCGAGAGGCCATCCACTCGGCGCTCGACAACGAGCCGGACATCCACGTCGTCGCCGAGACGCGAACCGGGATGCACACCGTCGCCGAGGCGGAACGCGCCATGCCGGACGTGGCTGTGCTCGAGGTTGACGGGTTGAGCGGCGAAGGTAAGCGCACCATCGCGCTGCTCCGGCAGCGCGTGGAGGATTGCCGCATCCTGCTGCTCGCCGAGGGCGAGGACGTGGACCTCTTGATCGACGGCCTCGAGGCGGGCGCCCAGGGATACGTCTCGAAGGAATCTCCCCTGTCCGAGCTCGTGGATGCCACGCGTGCGATCGCCGACGGAGAGCTCGTGATCCCACCGGGGATGCTCAAGCGGCTGATCATCAGCCTGGTACAGCGACGGAAGGATCGGCAGGAAGGCGCCGACCGCATGGCGAAGCTGACCCAGCGTGAGCTCGAGGTCGTGAAGCTCCTGGCCACCGGCGCCGACAACGAGGGCATCGGCCGAGCGCTGGTCATCAGCCCGCAGACCGCCCGGACGCACATCCAGAACATCCTCAGCAAGCTCGGGGCACATTCGCGCCTGGAGGCCGTGGCCTTCGTGCGGGGGAGCGGGATCCTGGACGTCGCGCGGGAGCCGGCCGGCGGCGGGACGGCCGACGAGCTGCTCGAGGGCCCCGCCGTGAGCCGCGTCGGCAGGGTCTCGGAACGACAGGCCGGATGAGGGCCCTCGTCACCGGGGCTGCCGGGTTCATCGGCAGCCATCTCGCCGAGCGCCTGTGCGCCGACGACCATGAGGTCCTCGCCTTGGACGCGTTCACGGACTACTACCGGCCCGCGCAGAAGCGCGCGAACGCGGTGTCACTGGAGCGTCTCGAACGTTGCTCCCTGCTCGAGATCGACCTGCGGGATGCCGATCTGGTCTCGCTGCTCGAGGGCGTCGACGTCGTCTTCCACCTGAGCGGGCAGCCGGGTGTTCGAGCGTCGTGGGACGAGGGCTTCGCCGGCTATGTCGAGCAGAACGTGCTCGTCACTCAGCGCATGCTGGAGGCCGCGAGGCACCACAGACTGGACCGATTCGTCTTCGCCTCGAGCTCGTCGGTCTACGGCAACGCCGCGAGCTACCCCGTCTCCGAGTCCGACCTTCCCCGTCCGCAGAGCCCGTACGGTGTGACCAAGCTGGCCGCCGAGCACCTGTGCGGCGTGTACGCGCGAACCTGGAGCGTCCCGACGATCTCGCTCCGGTACTTCACGGTCTACGGACCTCGGCAGCGTCCCGACATGGCGATGCACCGGCTGATAGAGGCGGCGCTCACGCGTGAGCCCTTCCCCATGTACGGCGACGGAAGCCAGGTCCGCGACTTCACGTTCGTGAAGGACGTCGTCGAGGCGAACCTGCTCGCGGCTCGCTCGGACGCTCCGCCCGGGACCGTCGTCAACATCTCCGGCGGCTCGACCACCACGTTGGCCGACGTCATCAGCCTGATCGGCGAGCTCGACGGTCGACCCGTGCCGCTCGCTCGTCAGGAGGCTCAGCGAGGCGACGTCGAGCGGACCGACGGTCGCATCGAGGCCGCGGCGTCCCTGCTGGGGTGGTCGCCGCGGACGCCGCTCAGGGAGGGCCTTGCCGAGCAGCTCGCGTGGCACCGCGGGCGCCGTGAAGCGCACAAGGCCGCCGTCGCCTCCAACGTCTGAGGGCGACCGCTCAGCGCCCGGGGGCGGTTGGGGCGGTGTCGCTCGAGCGCCGTCCGCGCAGGCGCGCGAAGGCGGAGCGGATGACCTCCCGGTCGACCTGCTCGATCCCGAGGAGCCAGAGGGTGACGAAGTAGACGAACCCGAGGATCGCGCCGCGAGCGAGGACCTCGGGGGCGGCGTGCATCGCAGGGAGCCGCACGAAGAAGGCGATCAGCGAGGCCGGGACGCAAGCCACGTTCTCGTCTATGGGTCGCACCGTACCGATGCCTACGTCCACCGGCATCGACTAGCGGCGTGGCGCCGTCTACGTCGTTTGCGTGAGAGGGCATCTACGTTGCCCTGGGCACACGCCTACCCTTTCGTGTGCCGCTCTTGATGACGTAGACGTTCTACGTAGGCAGACGCATGCCGGGGCCACGTCGCGCGCGTACCGTGGTTCTGTCGCTCGAAGCCGAAGGACGTGTGCCCATGGAGGTCAAGGAAGCCGCCCGCAGGATCCTGTGGCACTACAAGCTGCTGATCCTGTTCGTGGTGACCGGGGGGTTGATGTCGCTCGCCCTGCGCGGCGACGGCGTACCCATGCACGTCGCCTCGTCGAGGCTCGTCGTCGGGACCGACGTCGAGTCGGACGTGGCGGCGGGCAGCGTCACCGGGATCGCCACGAGCGAGGCCCGGATCGCGGAGGTCCTGGCGGGCGGGAACATCGATCGCGATCCCGGATCCGTGGCGAGCCGCGTGTCCATCACCCCGATCGGCTCGTCGGACATCGTGGAGCTGGCGGTCAGGGACCCGGACCCGGACGTAGCCGTCGTGATCGCCAGGGGTCTGTCGACGCAGGTGATCGATGTCATGAGGCGGTCCGGGTTGGCCCAGGCTCCCCTGCCGTACCTCGTGAACACGGCGGACATATCGACGACACGGGCAGTCCTTTCGTCCAGCGTCCAGGACGTGGCGCTCGGCGCGCTGGTCGGCCTGGTGCTCGGCATCCTGTTCACGGCGCTGCTCGAGGCGATCAGCCCGACGATCATCGGTGGTGACGCGATCGCGGCCGAGCTCCGCGCGCCACTGCTCACCGTCGTGCGTCACTGGCCTCGGATCGACGAGCAAGAGATGGCGTGGCTGAGCTGGCAGGTGGGCGCCGGCGCCAGGCGTCTGCACGTCAGGACCGTCGAGATCATGACCGTCGACCCGTCGATCGACGTGCGACCGCTCGCCCAGTCAGTGTCGGAGAGCGCCGAGGCGTACGGCTCGACGCGCGCGCCGCACATCCGGGCGTACGGTGCAGACGGGTTGATACCGTTCTCGGCCAACGGTTCGGTCGGCCTGGTGATCGCTGCGCCGACGGTGCTGAAGGATGCGGATCTCGAGCCGGTTCGTGAGCTCATGACGGTGACCGGGTGGCCGACGCTGGGCGTCATCGCCATAGAGCGACTCGGCGTCCACCGCTGGTTCCTGCGCGTGCGGTCGATGCGCAGGCGGCCGTCCGAGGTCGCCGCGCCGTCACAGCAGCCGCGTTCCCTTCGACCTAGTCGCTCCGGCAGGGGCACGTGACTCGACCGAGCCTCGCGACGCTCGAGACCGATCAGCGGACGGGGACGGCGGGGTCGCCGGCGATGCTCGTCGCGCTCGCCCTGATTGCGGCGCCGCTATTGAAGCCACACGGTCCGGTACACGTGACGCCGGTAGACGTCATCATGACCGTCGCGATCCTGAGCTTCGTGCTATGGGCGGGAACGGCCCACGTCGACATTCACCTTCCGTACGCCGTGCCGATGGCGATCCTGATCGCGACGGGGATCGTGGCGGCGGCCTTCAGCATCGTGCCGATGTCGGGCGTGGTCGCGGTGGGCCAGGACCTGTTCCTGTTCACTTGGGCGGCGGCCATCGCGAACCTGATTCGCCGGCCGCGCGACCTGAACCTGTTCCTGTCCGCCTGGTCGCTCGGCGCGATCGCCTGGGCCTCCATCCTTCTCGCTGGGGTCTTCGTCGGCGTGCCGTCGATCCCGGGCGCGAGCTACGGGGTCCGCGCGCAGCTGTGGTTCGACAACCCGAACATGGCCGGGAACTACTTCATGATCTCGCTGTTCGTGCTGATGCTGAGCGATCGCCCCCGGGGACGCCTCGCCCGCCTGTGCGGGTACGTCCTGATCGGCGGGGCCGTGCTCTTCACGGGTTCGGTCGCCGCGCTGGGGGCGTTCGCGATCGGCGGCTGCGTGGTGCTCCTGTACCGCGTGTGGCGGAAGGCTGACCTTCGCTCGGCGATGGCGGCGGGAGCACTCGGCGTCGCGCTGCTGGCCACGATCGCGTTCATCGCGCTCGAGTCGGGCACCGTCACGGCGGTAAGCCAGAGCTCGAACACGCTCGTCGAGGACTCCATCGGTCGCACGTCCCGCAGCGCGGAAGGTCGCACCAATCTCTTCGCGCACGAGTTCGAGCTCTTCCGGACCGGGCCCTTGATCGGACGCGGCCCGGCGAGCACCAAGGCGAACCTGGCCCGTTCCTACGGCGACGTGGTCAAAGAGGCGCACGACGACTACCTGGCCACGCTGGTAGAACGCGGGGTGATCGGGGTCGTCGGCCTGCTCATCCTGATCCTCGGCGTCGTGCTGCGCGCATCGGCCGTGTCTCACCGGCCGCTGTCCCCCGCCTACGCGGCCGCGATCCGGAACCAGAGCGCGTTCATTGGCGCGGCGGTCGCCCTGGGTGTCTCGGCGGTCACACACGAGATCCTCCATTACCGACACGTGTGGTCGTTGTTCGGCATCCTCGCGGGCGTCTACCTCTTCGGCCTGGCGCGGGAGGGTGCACCGTCTATCTCGCCGCGGCTGGATTCGGTCCCGTGAACCGGGCCGTCCCGGACACGTACGCGTCCACCCGCCCCGATCGACGATCGAGGCGGGGCCGGCGGCGTGGCGCGCCGGTGATGTCGAGGGTTCGTCCATCGACCACGTGTGGTCGAACACGCGGGTCTTCCTGTCGGGGGACAGGGTGGCGAACGCGGTGCAGCTCGGCGCCGATCACAAGGAAGTTCGGCATCCGGTCCTGGGGCGAGGGCGGCCAAACCCGATGACCGGCCCTGTGGCGAGATCCGCGAGCGACGCGCGGCGGAGGGGACGTCTTCATGGGCGCCTCCACACGGAGCGGTGGTCGCACCGAGGCCGGTCCCGGCGCCACGACCTCGTCGCCGGCGTCAAGTGATGCCCCATCCATCGAAGTCCGCGGGCATGCGGGTCCGAAGACGGGCGACGTCGTCGGCGAGCCGTTCGGCAAGCCGAGCCCGAACCGGGTCGGGGATCGCGAACGTGGAACTCGGCCGATCGATCTCGCGACGCCGAGCGCCAACGGAGCGAGGCCGGGGCGTCGAGATCGATCATCTCCTTGATCCGCTTCCCGGCCGGGACGTAGCGCTTGACGGTCCGCCGGAGCCAACAGGCGATCGGCGGATACGCCGCGCGCTCCTCCGAGCGATAGGACTCCTGGTCGATCACGTCCGAGACGAAGGTCGGATCGATTCCCCAGGAACCCGTAGACGGATCGCCCCGTAGACGGATCGCAGCGTCTCGGCTCGGGACGAGCGAAGCCGTTCGGACGTCACCAGGAGCACGTGCTCGCGCTGGAAGTGCGGGAGGTACCGCCCGATCTGCATGGCGTAGCGAGTGCGCTTACGTACCGGTCGTCCTCCAGGACTGCGCTCGCCAGCGGTTCGCGTTCGGCGCCCGACAGCACGCGGTGCTGGTCGTGGGACCGGATCCGCTCGATCGGGTCCCGGACGACGTAGATCAAACGTACGTCTGGCAGGTGCTGGGCGATGCGTTCGGGAACGCCCTTGAACTGTGGAACAGGCTCGTCGTTCCCGACTTCATCGCCCCGATGACGATGAAGTTCGGGAGCCTTGCCGACCGTCGGACGCGAGCCACGCCCCGGTGACGCGAGACGACGCGAACCTGGGTACGTTCAGACATTTGACTGGATCGTTTCGGTCGGGCTCGAGCCCCTTGGCGAGGTCGTCAGCACGCGGTGGAACACGTCGCGATAGCCCTGGGCGATCCGCTCCGGCTGCCACGAGGAGAGGTCGATCCGCGGCCGCGCAGGGCTCCCCGACCGACGGAGGATCGCGAGGGTGGCCGCGGTGGCGGCGTCGACATCGCCGGGCACGACCGAGACGCCGTCCGCACCGAGTTCGAGCAGTTCGCCGACGCCGTCGACCCGGTAGGCGACGAACGGCGTCCCGAGCGCCGCGGCCTGTACCAGCACTTGCGGGACGCCCTCGGCCGTGCTGAGCAGAACGACGCACGCGGCGATACGGACGAGCGAAAGGGGATCGTCGACGAAGCCGAGGCACGCCGCCAAGTCGGAGACGCCCGCCCGCTCGAGCTCGATCCGGATCCGGGAGTCTAGGGGGCCCTCGCCGGCGATCACCAGGAACGGCGGGTGATCGGGCGTCGATCGCACGAGCTCCGCGAGGACACGTGGCAGCTCGAGGACGTTCTTCCGGCGCTCGAGGCTGCCGAGGTAGAGCACGAGTGGGCCGTCCGCGGGCAACCCGTACCGACGTCGGATGCCGTCCTCGGGATCCGCGGGAGCCGGCGACGCCGGGAGTCGAACCCCGGACCGGACGACGTGCAGCTTCTCGCCCGGGACGCCGATGTCGCGATAGCGGCGGGCGACGTCGCTTCCGACAACGACGAACGCGTCGGTACTGCGTTCGAGGCGCCTCTCAAAGAGCCGGAAGAGCTGACTCTGCCATGAGGGGTACCCGGGTCCGAAGCTCGGCATCGACAGGCAGTGGACGACCCGGATGCCGGCCATCCGCGATGCCGTGCGGCCGAGAACCCCCGCCTTCGACTGGTGCGTCACGACGAGGTCGTATCGATCCCGCCGCAGCACGCGGAGGAGGCGAGCCAGTGCGATGGCGTCGTGGGACGGGTGGGGGCGCCGGACCAGTGAGGGCAGTACCGTGACCGAGTCGGATCGCACCTGCTCGACCGCGAGCTCCACGTCCGACTCCTCACCGAGGAACAGGTGATGCTCGGCCTCGGGCAGCGCGCGGACGATGTCGCAGATCCGGCGTTCGGATCCTCCGCGCAGATATCGTGTGACGACGTGCGCGATCCTCGGCGCGCAGCCGTCGGCGGACGCGACCGATGCGTTCGCCGTAGGGCGATCTGAGGTCTGAACGAGGGTCATGGCGCGGCCTTCGACGTGTCGGGTTCGTGCTGGATGGGACCACATGGACGTTAGGCGACGTCGGCCGCCTTCCACATGTGAAGAAGCGCGTAGACGCCGTACGCATCCCGATCGTCCCGACGTAGGCGGACCTGCGTCGCGCGCATCGTGCCCGAACCCAACTACGAGTCGGTTGCGTCGCAAGAGAGAACGCGTAGGTGAAGGTACGACGACCGTTCGATGTCCCATACATGAATTCTCCATAGCGTTGCCTCGTCCGCACGGGGAGTGCAAACAGCGACGTCAACGGAGAGACTCGGGATGAGCGATGCAGTACCGGTAAGATCGGACCAGTCCTCGGCGTACCCCGCTGAGCCTGGCCGCGACGGGACACGGCCGGTCCTCGAGACCGTCCGGATCCCGGACGCTGCGCCGCGCGGTGACGAGACCGTCCGGATCCCGGACGCTGCGTCACGCGGGGACGAGGCGGTCCCCAGGCCACGCTGGCACTACGTGCTCAAGCGGCTGGTCGACATCGTCGGAAGCCTTGTGCTCATCGTCGTGCTGCTGCCGTTCGCCGCGATCATCGCCCTGGCCATCGTGCTCGAGTCGCCCGGGCCCGTGGTCTTCGTGCATCGGCGCGTGGGCCGGAACCGAAAGCCGTTCCCGCTCGTCAAGTTCCGAACGATGTATCGAGACAGCGGCGCCGCACTGGCGGAGGCGCTCGCGAGCGACGAGG
>DATEQE010000125.1:0-6121 GCA_035272825.1 Actinomycetota bacterium | reverse complement strand
TGGTCGTGCTCGACGGGCGGATCGACGTCACCGGCCAGGTCAGCGGCGCCGTCGTGAGCGTGGGCGGTTCCGTCGCGCTCGGACCGAGCTCGCGTGTGGTGGGCGACGTGCTCGCGCACGGCCGCGTCGTCGCGGCACCCGGCGCCCGGGTGGACGGCGACGTCCACGAGGACGTGACGTTCACGTTCCGAGCGCCGATCGATGCGCTGGGCGCCTTCGCGCCGTGGCTGGCGGTGTGGTGCTCCGTGCTCGCCCTGGGGCTGCTGCTCCTGCTCGTCGGCCCGAGGGCCGCCGACGCGGTGTCGTCCGCCGCGCATGGGTCGCCGTGGGCCTCCGTCGGGTGGGGGTTCGCGGCGTTCGTTGCGCTCCCGATCGCCGGCGTGATCGGCGTCTTCTCGCTCGTGTGGCTCCCCCTCGGGCTCGGGCTCCTGCTCTCGCTGTTCCTCCTGTATTCGGTAGGTCTCGTTTGGAGCGCGTTCGCGCTCGGCCGGGTTCTCTGGCACGAGCCGCGGAGCCGCATGCTCGCGTTCGTGATTGGGTGGGCGATCCTGGCCGCGGTCGCGGCGATCCCGTTCGTCGGGGGGATCGTGTGGGTCGCCGGGGCGGTGTTCGGACTCGGTTCGAGCACGATGGCGATCTGGCGAGCTCGTGGGGCGGCTCCCCGAGTGCCCGGCTCGGTCGGCCGGCACCGTCAGGGTGGCAAGATGCCGGTGGTGATCCCCGCCGCGTCGGATGAGCCGGAGCCGATGATCGTCGAACGCGAGATGGGCGAGGAGGGCGCGGGTCTGTGAGCGACACGGTCGAGCTGGTCCGGAAGGTTCCGATGTTCGCCGAGCTCGACGACGACGAGATGACGTGGGTGGCCGAGCTCGCCACCGAGTTCGAGGTGCCCGCCGGCTTCGTGTTGCTCGAGCGCGGTCAGCCCGGTTCCGGCATGTTCATCATCACCGACGGAACCGTGACCGTGGAGCTGCCGCAGGGATCGGTCGAGCTCGGGCCGGGCGAGTTCGTGGGGGAGCTGCCCCTGCTGGCCGACGGGATCACGCGCGTGGCGCGGGTCCGCGCGACGACACCGGTGAAGGGTCTCGCGATCTCACGCATGGCCCTGTCGGAGCTCCTCCAGCGGGAGCCGCGCGTGGCGATTCGGATGCTGCCGGTCCTCGCGCGGCGGCTCGCCGAGGCCGAGTCCTCCTAGCGCGAACGCCGGCGGCGGCGGCCCGCCACCATCGCCATGAGCGCCCCGGCCGCCGCGCCCGCCGCGAACGCGCCCGGCGTCCCGATCATCACGCGAGCGCCCTCCTCGACCGTCACCTTCGGCGACGCGACGAGCCCGACGAACGCACCCTGGCCGACCGTCGCGTTGCCGGCGGCGAGCACGCTCTGCGTCCCGCCCTGCTGGATCGACAGGTTGCCGCGGACCATCGCCGGCCCGCAGCCACCCTGGTGGATCCGGAGGTCGCCGCCGACGAGCACGGGTCCGCACCCGCCCTGCTGGATCCGCACGTCGCCCTGCGCCGCGATCGGACCGGCTCCCGCCTGGGTGATCGAGACGTCGCGCCCGTTCACGACACCCACGAGCGCGCGTTCGACCGTCACGTCGCCCGCCGCCTCGACCGTCTTCAGGATGCCCTGCTCGATGTGCTCCTCGCTCGGCTGATCCATCCTCACCACCTCCTCGGTCCATCGTAGATACTCTCCCGGCGTGACGCCGAACACGCCGAACGCACGGACGTTCGTGTTGATGGGCTCGGGCGAGTTCGAGCCGTGGTCGAACGACATCGAGGCCGCGGCGCTCGACGGCCGAACCGGACCCGTCGCGGTGCTCCCGACGGCGAGCTCGACCGATGGCGAGGACGTGTTCGGGCGGTGGGGCCGGATGGCGCTCGAGCACTACGCGACGGCGGGGATCGATGCACGACTCGTGCCCGTGAAGACGCGGGAAGACGCCGACCGCGAGGACCACGCACGGGCGCTCGAGGGCACCGCAATGGTCTTCTTCTCCGGCGGCAAGCCGCAGCACCTGGCGGCGACGATCCACGGGACGCGGTTGTGGGAGGCGCTCGAGGACGCCCTGAACGAGGGTGCGGTGTTCGCCGGATGCAGCGCGGGCGCGCTGATCGCGAGCCAGTCTCGCGAGCAGCGCCGCGACCGTGGCGTTCGGACCGGGTGGGTCTTCGGGCTCGGGCTGGTGCCGCACATCTCGTTTGGCGTGCACTGGGACAAGGTGAAGGTGATCCCGGGCCTTCGCTCGGTGGTCATGTCCCGGATCCCGTCGGGCTCGTGGTTCGTCGGGATCGACGAGCGGACGGCCATCCTGGGCGACGGGCACCGCTGGCGCGTGTACGGGCTCGGCAGCGTGATGGTCCGCCATGCCGGCGGGACCCTGATCCACCGGGGGGGCGCGACCTTCGAGACGTCCGATAAGGGGTAGCGGTCCGGCGGATATCCTTATCCACCGTGGTCTCGACCGACGAACCGATCGCGCCGGAGCACCAGCCGACGTGCTACCTCTGTGGCCGGCCCACCTACGACCCCGAGAAGCGGGAGCGGCCGTGGGTGCGGGCGACCTCCGGAGGACGCCAGGTCCTGGTCTGCCCCTCCTGCCAGGAGGAGCGGCCGGACTGGGCCGTCCAGCTGGACCGGTGCGAGTCCTGCGGTGCGACCCGGCTCACGGCGATGCTCGGGCAGGTCGTGTGCCGGGCCTGCGGGCACGTCCGGGGCGAGCCGGTCGAGCCCGCCTGGTCGACGACGGGCGCTTAGCTCAGAGGTAGAGCACTCGCCTTACAAGCGAGCGGTCGGAGGTTCGAGTCCTCCAGCGCCCACCACTGAACCGCTGGTCAGCGCCTCGCAGCCTCGATCGGCACGACGCCGCTGCCCTCCGCGTGCCGCAAACGTGCCGCAGCACGAACGCCGTCGAGTCGTTCGGCGAGCTCGACATCGAGCGAGGGGAACAGATGGCCGTAGGTGTTCAACGTCGTCGTGATCGACGGGTGGCCCATCCGGGCCTGGATCGCCTTCGGATGCGCCCCTCGGCGATCGCCAACGCCGCCGCCGTGTGCCGCAAGTGGGGGAACGTCGGCGCGGGGGAGATGCCCGCCCGCTCGACGGCGGGCGCCCAGAAGCGATGACCGAAGCTCCTTCGCCGGAGATGTCCACCCCCCGGCGCGGGGAAGACGAGATCAAGGAAATGTTCGGGCTCCCGAACTTTGTCGGTACGCGTACGGATACCGTGCGCGAGTTCGTCAGCCAGGAACGCCGGGATCGCGACCACCCGGCGTGATTCCTTCGTCTTGAGCGGTCCGACGTACAACTTGCCATTGACCTCCGAGGCACCATCGGAGATCTCGATGCGCCGCTCGAGCAGTCGAAGGTGCGGGGTTCGAAGTGCCGATGCCTCCCCGAACCGAAGGCCCGCGTACGCGCCGAGGAGCACCATCACCCGGTAGCGGGCGTCGAACGCGTCGGCGAGGGCTTCGACCTCCTCGACCGACAGGATGCGGATCGCTCGGCGTTCGGTCGACGGCGTCTTGACTCTTGACGCGGGGTTGGCCGGGATCAGTCCGTCTTGGACGGCCTGGCCCAGGACACGCGAGGCGACCTGACGCGCCAGCTGGACGGTCCTGGCACCGACGCCCCGGGCCGTGAGATCGGCGACGAGCGTCCGGAGGGCTGCGGCCGTACGTTCCCGATCGGCACGGCACCCAAGGCCGGCTTCAGGTACAGCCGGTACTCGGTCTCGTACGTCGCCCGCGTACTCGGGCTCAGGTCGACGGCCGAGTCGAGGAACTCCTCGGTGTACGCGCCGAACGTGCCGGGCTTGTGCAGCTGGCGTCCGTCCGGAAGAGGGGACGGAGGCTCATCCGCCTTCGTAGTGGCAGCACTCCCCGTCCGGGAGGATGGGGCTGAGATCAAAGAAGTGGTTCTGACCGTCCGCGAACCCGACCCTCCCAAGGTGGCCAGCCCCACTGCCCCCTTCGAAACCCGCATCGCTCAGGATCTCAGCGAGCGCGCGAGCGTCCTCGATCGTCACTTTGAAGCACCAATTTCCCTCTGGATCTGAGGGCGGTTCCGCGCCGCGGAGCAGATCCCGTGCCGCCGCCGGGAGCACGCGCAGTCGAGCGGCGGGGGGGTTGTCCTTCATCCATTTCGTGCCTCCCCAGGGGCAGAGTGTGTAGTTGGATGGGACGTACGGCCTGAGTTCTGGGTTCTCCCACGCGCTCACCGGCAGCTGCTCCCCCGGGTTCTCGGCCTGTCCGCCGAGCTCAACGGCGCCCGAGCGCAGAAGGTCGACGCCCTCGGGTGTCAGGCGTTGCTCGATCCATACGGAGACCGTAGGGCCCGGGTTCGTCTGGAGTCCCCTGGCCCAGATCAACCGCCCGTCGGCGTACACGTGGACGGAGTACCAAGGGTGGATCCCCCCATCGCTCACGGCGAGCTCTCCGTGCGGGGGTTCGCTCGGCGTGGCATTCTCCGGGGGCAAACCGTCGAAGCCGACAGAGAACGGATCGCCGGTCGGACCGATCACCGGTCCGGTCACCCTCGGTCCAATGACTGTCGGTCCGGTCTCCGCCGGTCCGGTCTCCGCCGGTCCGGTCGTGCTCGATCCTCTGGGGATCACCGACGTCTCGCTGCGGTCGAGCAACGCGACGTCCCGCACGATCCACACCGCCGCCACAAAGACCGCGATCCCGACGACGCCCGCCGCGATGCGCTGGTTCCGGCGCTTGCGGTCGCGGCGGTGCAGCATTCGCTCGAACCCATCGGGCGGAGGAGTCGCGCCCCCGACGCCTCGTTCCAGGATCGTCCGCAGGTCACTCATCATGGTCTCCCAGCTGGTCGCGGAGCGAGGCACGGCCGCGATGAAGGCGGCCCCGCACGGACGATGCGTCGATCCCGAGCACGCGCCCGGCCTCCTCGGATCCCAGACCGAGCCACTCGACCAGGATCAACGCGTCTCGTTGGCCGCGAGGGAGTTGCGCGAGCGCCCTTCGGACGTCCTGGCTCGCAGCCACGGGTCCGCTGAGATCCTCGGCCGGGACTGAAGCGAAAACGCGGCGAGCCCGAACGATGAGCCTTCGGAGCTGGCTTCGGTGCAGGTTGAGAGCCGTGCGGTACACGTACCCGGCCGGGGACTCCATTGCGCCGACCCGGTCCCACCGCTCGTAGGCTCGGAGGAGCGCCTCATGGGCCAGGTCGTCAGCCTCGGATCGGTCGCCGGTGAGCAGGTAGAGCGCCTGGGAGAGCCGCTCGTGGTGGGCGAGGAAGAACTCCTCGAACACCGAGGCCTCGCCGACCTCGGGCACGGCGCTCAGGTCTGTCGGCTCGATCATCACGCTCCATGAACGCCTGAGGATCGCTCCGCGTTCGGTTCTTCTTACCGCTTAGACCGCAGGCTCGCCGTGCGGCGCGGGCTCCCGTGGCGCGGCGGCGGGATGGACTGCTCGGGCTCGCGGCCACAGCCTCAGTTAGCGGGTTCACGCCTGGCTCTATCTTGCGTGTCTCGCAACTCCTCTAGCGCCGGGGCAGCGGCTCACGCCAACGTAGGGGGGAACGGCTTACCGTGCGGGAGGAGCTGCCGGAACGTGATCTCGGTTGAATCGCTGAGGATGTCGTCGAGGGCGCGAGCTTCCTCGGTTGTCACCTCGAAACATGTGTCGTGCCGTGCCTTACCACGGAGCAGAGCCTCTGCTCGTGGGGGGAGCGTGCCCAAGCGAGCGGGGTCGAGCCCGCAGATCGCATACCGGGCTGGCACGTAAGGCCTTGCCTCAGGGTCCTCCCACGCATCCGCCGGGACTGGGTTGGAGCTCAACTGGAAACGCTCCGCCTTTACGGCTCCGGACCGCACCAGCTCGACTCCCTCGGGCGTGAGGCGTCGCTCGTAGATGCCGTCCCGGCCGGAATTTTCCACCCCCCCGTGCGAGATGACTCGTCCATCGGCGTACACGAAGACGAACCCTGCGCCTTGGATCGCGTCGTAGTGGGCGACGAGCTTTCCTTCCTCTGGGGTGCTCAGCGGCGTTCCCTTTGGGGGGATGCCGCTGAACACCCAACCGGCATCGGGAGCCACCGATGGATCGGTCGATGTTGGCCCGCTCACCTCCGGTCCGGTCTCTGCCCCTCC